>DAOUYY010000044.1 GCA_030665885.1 Fidelibacterota bacterium | reverse complement strand
GACCTTCATAAGTTTTGTTTAGTTTCTTGCCTAACTTGATAATACTTGCAGCAAATTCTAAAAAACGCTCTGATAAATCTTTTTTCATTTATTAATCCTTTATTTTTGACTTTTGAAATTTGACTTTTGTCTTTTGTCCTTCAGCGTTCTGTAAACGGTCACAAAATTCTTTTATTAGCAGAAAAATTTAGGGGATTTATTGGAGGATAAAATCTTACTCGTATTCTTCCCAGGATATCTTTTTTATATAGTAACTAATAGAAGTTCCTTTAGGGAATTCAACTGAACATTCAAATGGGAAGGATTGTCCAGGTTCAATTGCGGCATCTGTTTGGACACCACTTTGATACATGTGAAAATTGCCTCCCACGAAGATTGAATCTGACGCAATTAAGTTTGTTGCTTCATCATAAAGATGGAATATAATTTTAGGAAAGTCTGCTCTGCGTATACCTTCGTTTTGATCTTCACTTTAAATAGGGTCTTATCCTCATGGACTTTTTCTGTGATGGGACCGTCAATAACACATTTTGCCTTTGGTATTTCGGCAGGACGAGTGAGTTTTATTTCCTTTTTGGAAATTGTTAGTAGCCCTATTTGTGTCTGTATTATAATTCTGTCAAGGTCTTCGTGCAGGACTTTTCCTTTAACTATCGTGCCATTATTTAAAAGTATTTCGTGTGTTAGTTATGGGACATTGATCAGTTTGTTTATCTCTTTTCGAATTTCAGGAACAGATGTACGGATTTCCATTTCTCTTATCTGTTTTCGAAGATCAGCCATCTCCTTTCGCAATTCATCAATATTTTGTTCTACTTCGAAAAATTTCTTGGATACACTGATTTTCTTTTTAGTTCTGGTTTGTGAAAAAGAATTGCTGCTTATAATACAAACTGAAAGAGTTAAGTAAACAATAAAGGGAAATTTGCATCTCATTTATTCAACATTACGCTTTTTTGAGCTTTCAACGCTTTCATGCGCAGTTTTTCAAAGGGCTCTGTTCCTCCCAGTGCAGAAGCCATAGATGATATTTCGTCAAAAAGTACATAATTACCAGGATTTTCCATCATTGGCAATAAAGAATCGAAAATTTTAGGATTATTGAATTTAATAAGAGTGTTTAAGGAATTTTTTCTGAGCTGAAGCGACACCATTTATCATTGCGATTATGTCTTCTGGCCTTTGGTTAGAAATAAGAGAATTGGCGGTGGCTGTAAGCAGTGCGTAATTTACTCCGACACTTTGGTACATAAAGTCATGGAGAATTTTAATTGCATCAGGATGCTGGGTTTGAGATAGTGCCTGCAGAGCGGCGATACGAGTTTCCATCGGTTGAATAGGATCTTTGTATATGGCTATCAAATCCTCGATAGTTTGAATCTTACCTTTGTTATATTCAACGCGTAGTTTTTCTATTTCTTCAGTTGAAATAGTAGAAACCCGAGAGGCATCAGGAAATTAAAATAATTGACAAAAAAAGAACTGATGTGATGAATATGTCTTTCATAATACTCTTGTAATTTTTCATTTATCCCCTTGACTTTAGAATATTTAACCTTTGATGTCAAGTAAAAATTAGTATTTGTTTAAATTAAAGTGTTACGAGGTTTCTGTTTCCAATAGCAAAGAGATAGTTCTTTACCATCAAAATAGCCGAAGGTGAAATAATTCATCCAGTCACCAAGATTTAGAAAAGTATTGCCGTTTTCTGTGTGTACAATGGGCATGTGGTAATGTCCCATTATTATGTATTGATTTCCTTCTTTAAATTTTGCTCTACTGTATTCAATTATTTCATTTCGAATAGTCATTTCCATTTTTGGTGTCCTGGAAGTGTAGCTTCTGCTCCCCGATGAAACTTTTCTTGCGATTGCAAAGGCTAGATCTGGGTGCAATAACCCGAAAAGGTGAGTTAGAAATTTACTCCTTAAGAATTTTTTCATAATGCGATAGCCTTTGTCTTCTTTTAGAATCCCGTCTCCGTGAGTGATAAAAAATCTCTTGTTGGAAATTTCAATGTTGAGAGGATGTTGGTGTATTTGAACTCCCATTTCATCGGGGAAGAAATCTCCCATCCAATAGTCATGATTTCCAACAATTATATGAACTTCACAGCCAGCCTCAACAGTTTTTTGTAAATATCTTAGTGTTTTAAAATAGTGACGCGGAATAACATGCTTGTATTCAAACCAGAAGTCAAATAGGTCGCCGACTATAAAAAGAGTACACTTTTCACCCCGAATTTTTTCAAAGAATTCAAAAAGGTACCCCTTTTTTATTTCTTCCTCTTCTGTATTGTCAGGTTGGAGGTGAATATCTGATATAAAATATACTTTTGAATTCATTTGAGATACAATTTAATGTATTGCAATAAAATGGGAAAGGGGAATCGAGAATAAATAAATTGTAAAAATTGGGAATTATATTTTCATGTTGAGGGTCTGAAAAAAAGAGGATTTATTATGTCTCGACGGAATTACAGAGTAGTTTCGGTGGCATTATATTTGTACAAGTGAATATTGTCAATGATTACGAAGGATAATAATGTGCTTTTTGAGAGATATTAGCCACAAGAATTTTTAAAGTAATAAAAGAAGGCAGTTTTATATGAATAAAGAAGTAGTTTTAGTTATCAATCCGGGTTCGACTTCAACCAAGTTAGCTCTTTTTACAAGAGAAGGACCTGTTTGTGAGGAAAGTATTGATCATACTGGAACAGATATATGTAATATAAATTTGATTAATGACCAGTTACCTCTTCGCATGAAGATCATTGATGAAACCTGTAGACCCTGGTTGGAAGATTACGATCTCGTAGCGGTTGTTGGTAGAGGAGGACTACTAAAACCCATGAAGAGTGGAATATATGAGATTAATTCTGCAATGCTTGATGATTTGAGTTCATGCCGTTATGGAAGTCACGCAGGTAATCTTGGAGCTCCAATAGCTTATGAATTATCCAGGATTTTTTCAGTTCCATCCTATATTTTAGATCCAATTGTAACAAATGAGTTTATCCCGGAAGCCTGTATATCGGGTGTACCGGAGATTGAGAGAAAATGTAGAGCTCATGTTCTTAATATCAAGGCATGTGTAAGAAAAGAAGCATACAAATTGGGAAAAAAGATCGAGGATACAAATTTCATAGTTGCGCACCTTGGCGGTGGAATTTCTATTGGAGCTCTCAAAGGTGGACGTTTAATTGATGTTAATGATGCATCGTTAGGGATGGGACCTTTTTCGCCGGAAAGGGCGGGAGCATTGCCAATTAATGGAATACTTGATCTGGCAATGTCGGGAAATTTTACGAGAGATCAGCTTATTAACAAATTTACAAAAGAGAGCGGATTAAAGGGATATTTAGGTACAAATGATGTTCGAGAAGTTTTACGTAGAATTGATGAAGGTGATAAGAGAGCTGCCTTAATTTTTAAAGCTATGATTTTTCAAATATCCAAAGAGATTGGTGCAATGGCAGCAGTTTTAAAGGGTAATCTTGATGGTGTTATTCTCACGGGAGGTCTAGCGAATTCTTTAAAAATAGTGGAGCAGATTGCTGAACAGATAAAATTTTTAGGTAATGTTTCTCTCTATCCGGGGGAGAATGAACTTGAAGCAATGGCCGCAGGGGGATTCAGAGCTATTGATGGGACTGAGGAAGTTATGTTCTATGAGAAGGAATAGAAGTGATATCTACCGTTATGAATGTTGTTGAGGATGTTTTTCTTGTAGGTTACCACTCAAAGGTATATATTGATTTTATCTTGATGAAGATTATTCTTTATAGAAAAATAGGCGACGTGAGTTAGTTTGTCAAGAATATCCTGTTGACAATCGTTTAACTCAAGGGAAGTTATGAATTTAATAAACTTTAATAACGAACAGAAATTGATACAGACTGAGATCAGAAATTTTGCCGCAGCAGAACTTGTTCCCAAGGCAGATGAGATAGAAAAGGAAGGTGTTTTTCCGACTGATATCATTAAGAAACTATCTGATTTGGGAGTGTTAAGTCTAACTGTTCCAGAAAAATATGGTGGTGCTGATCTGGATGCAACAAGCCTGTGTACTACAGCTGAAGAATTATCTAAAGTCTGTGCATCAGTAGGAACAATTTTAGTTGTAAATAACTGCATGGTTGCATTCCCTATAGTGAAATATGCAGAAGAGTCTCAAAAGAGGTATTATTTAGATAAGATATCAAGAGGTGAAATTGGTGCATATATTTGTGATCCGGAGATTGATTTGTCGGAAAAAAAGATAGGGATAAAGACCTCAGATGACAATTGTTTAATTTCAGGTAATCGGGATTTTGTTTTAAATGGTGAGGCTGCAAACTTCTACGTAACGCCAGTCCTTTTATCAAATGGGAAGGCGTTTTATTTATTAGAGAAAGGATTGGCAGGAATAACAATACGTAAAACTGAGGTTTTAGGTGTCAGATCAGCAGGAATAGTTAGTCTTAATTTTAAAGAGACTAAATTAGAAGATGAGTTCTGTTTTGTGGTTGAGGATAATGGAGAAAAATCTCTTATAGAAATTCGGGATTATTCAAACATTGGTTTTTCTGCTGTCTTAATCGGTATTGCTCAAGCTGCACTCAATGATTCGATAAAATACTCAAAAGAACGGAAGCAATTTGGAAGATCGATATGCGAGTTTCCGATGATTCAAGAAATGATAGCGGAAATGAAAGTGAAGATAGAGGCAGGACGATTTCTTGTTTATGAGGCTGCTGCTAAGTATGATAATGGTCTTGACTATTCACTGGCTTCCAGAATTGCTCGATTTTATTGTGGTGAAATAGCAGTGTTTTCCGGAATTAAGGCGGTTCAGATTTTTGGTGGGTATGGTTATACAAAGGATTATCCTGTGGAACGCTATCTCAGGGATGCAAAGACACTTCAACTATTAGAGGTAGTACCGTATGAATTAAAATTGCATATTGCCGAGGAATTGCTCAAATGATTTTAAGCGAAGAACATAGAAGCTTTAAAGAAAAAGTCGGTCGATTTGCAGATGAAGTGGTTGCGCCAAGAGCAGGTGAACTCGACCGAGAGTGCGAATTCCCATGGGATTTGGTCAAAAAGATGGCAGAATTGGATCTTCTTGCGATATATCTGCCAAAGAAATACGGTGGTGCCGGTCTTGATACACTATCTTACGCAATCACTGTTGAAGAGATTGGAAGAGTCTGTGGCTCTACCGGAATATTTCTAGCTGCACATTCATCTCTGGGAATATATCCAATATATATTGCTGGTAACGAAGTGCAGAAAAAGAAGTGGCTTATCCCTTTAGCATGTGGAGAGAAGATCGGTTCTTTTGGACTTACCGAACCGGAGGCTGGTAGCGATGCCGCTGCTACACAGACCACAGCGATACTATCTGGTGATAGATATATTGTTAATGGGACAAAATGTTTTATAACATCAGGGAGTATTGCAGATATTATTGTCTTTACTGCAACAAAAGATCCATCCTTGGGTTATTCGGGTATTTCTGCGTTTGTTGTTGAAAAAGGAGCTCCCGGTTTTTCAGTAGGCAAAGAAGAAGACAAATTAGGTTTGCGTGGTTCTGTTACATCTGAGCTCATTTTTGAGGAGTGTGCAATACCAAAAGATAATCTCTTAGGCAAGGAGAGTGACGGTTTTAAAATTTTTATGGAAACATTGGATAGTGGTAGAATTTCGATAGGAGCTCTTGCATTGGGGATTGCACAAGGGGCACTGGATGCCTCGATAAAATTTGCGAAGAGCGTTATAAAAGCAGGAAAACCACTTTATAAAAGGCAGTCTATTCAATCAATGATCGCTGATATGGCAACTGAAATTGAGGCAGCGCGATTACTCATCTATCAGGCAGCAATGCTAAAGGATGCTGGAAAAACATTTACAAAAGAAGCGGCAATGGCTAAATATTATGCCTCAACAATAGGAATGAAGGTAACAAATACTGCAATCGAGATACATGGAATTCTTGGACTTTCAAAAGAGTATCCGGTCGAAAGGTTTATGCGTGATGAAAAACTTATGGAGATTGGCGAGGGAACCTCAGAAATACAAAAGATAGTAATTGCAAGGAAGATATTAGGGAAGTGAAAATGCCTAAATTCCTAAAACGTTTAAATGCCTAAATGCCTAAATACCTAAATACCTTAATGACTATATATTTAAAGAGGAAGTATCTAAAGAAGTTGAAAAATGATAATATAAGCAGAGAACTAAATGAAATGGTTTATGAATTTAGTTTGAGCATCATAGAATTGGTGGATTGTATTCGTTATTCTATTACACCACCTGAAGGAGTGTAAGGCAAAAACATTAGTTAAGAACAATAATTGATCGAGAATTGTTTAAATGAGAGTCCGTTGTTGTTTATTTTAATGAAAGTATTTAACATAAAAAAATTTACTAACCATTATCCTCAAGAGTCAAAAAATAGATTTTGGACGTTTATCCCGTTTATATGCGAGGCATCTAAAGGGATTTAGGTATTTAGGAATTTTTAAATTTTAGGTATTTATAAATTAAGGAGGTAATATGAACTTCGATTTAACAAATGACCAGAAAATGCTTCAGAGAGAAGTACGAAATTTTGCTGAAACTGAATTAGCACCTGTCGCACCGCAAATTGATGTATCCGGAGAATTTCCATGGGATAATATAAAGAAGATGGCAAAATTGGGTCTTTTGGGTATTATCGTGCCTGAGAAGTATGGCGGTTCAGAATTTGATTTTGTTTCTTTGGCTGTTGCAATTGAGGAAATCTCGAGAATTTGTGCTTCCACAGGCGTTATTGTTGCAGTGAATAATTCACTGGTTAGTTATCCTATATTACAATTCGGAACTGAGGAACAGAAAGAAAAATATTTACCGCCTCTTTGTTCTGGTGATAAATTAGGAGCAATGGGAATAACTGAGCCTAATGCCGGTTCAGATGTTGCCGCAATGGAGTCGACTGCTAAACTTGAAGGAAATCACTACATCCTTAATGGAACAAAAAGATTTATCACAAATGGCGGAGAGGCTGGAATATTTATAGTTTTTGCTTATACAAATAAGGATTTAAAACATAAAGGAATTAGTGCTTTTATTGTCGAAAGGGATACCGCAGGTTTTTCACTAGGCAAACACGAGGATTTAATGGGCATTAGAGCTACTGCTAATTGTGAATTGATATTCGAGGATGCCAAAATTCCAAAGGAGAATTTGCTTGGTAAAGAGAGCGATGGATTCAAAATATGTATGAATACTCTTGATGTTTCACGTATCGATATTGGTGCACAGGCAGTAGGTATTGCACAGGGTGCATTGGAGGAAGCAATAAAATACTCTAAAGAACGTAAGGCATTTGGACAAATAATATCTAATTTTGAGATGATTCAAGGAATGCTTGCCGAGATGGCAACTCAAATCCATGCAGCAAGATTGCTTGTATATTATGCAGGATACTGTAAAGATAAGGGGATACCACCAAGGTTTTCAAAAGAGGCTGCAATGTCAAAGTATTTTGCTGCCAATATGGCTGTTGATGTTACCCGGAAAGCAGTTCAAATCTACGGTGGATATGGTTACACAAAGGACTATGTAGTAGAAAGACTATACAGGGATGCAAAGATTCTTGAATTATATGAAGGAACAGCAGAGATTCATAAAATTGTCATTGCAAGGGAGCTTTTAAAGTAAAATGCCTAAATACCTAAATGCCTAAATACCTAAAAGTAATATTGAATTCCGTTAAGTTTAAGTATTTGTGACTTTTGTACTTTTTGGTATTTAGAGAAAGAGGAGGTAGTTTTGGACATCATCGTTTGTATAAAAAGAGTACCTCAAACAGCTGAGGCGAAGGTAGAAATAGAATCTTCAGGCAAAGATATAGTAAAAGACCGCTTGACGTTTGACATAAATGAATCTGACACGTATGCTCTTGAGGAGGCGGTTCTTCTTAAAGAAAAATTTGGTGGAACAATAACAGTGATATCTTTAGGTTGTTCGGACGCTGATGATACTTTACGTATTGCACTGGCAAAAGGTGCTGATACTGCGATAAGGATCAAGGCTGAAGATTTTGATGAGCTTGATGGGTATAAAACAGCCCAGCTATTAAGTGCAGTGATAAAAGATATTCACTTCGATGTGATATTCACAGGTTGTATAGCAACTGACGATGCTTATTCTCAGATAGGTGCTACTCTTGCAGAATTGCTTGGTATTCCACATGCCACTTTGGTTACCAATATTGAAGTAATTGACAGTATATCGCATGTTCATAGGGAACTTGAAGGTGGCTTACAGGAGCATATTGAAATTTTTCTACCAGCACTATTTACAATTCAGACAGGTATAAATGTGCCTCGGTATGCGTCGCTCATTGCTATTAAAAGGGCAGCAGGAAAAGAGATTAAATTGGTTGGGCAAAATGAAATAAGTAAAGACCAATTGTTGTTAAACACGCAGATTGAAGAACTGTTTATTCCTCCGGTCGCAAAGCAAGTTAAAATTATTACCGGGAGCCCCGGGGAAGTCTCAGAAGAACTTGCAGGGATAATCAGGGAAAAAGGATTAATTTAACGGAGGGAGAAATGTCTGAAATTTTTATGCTTATCGAACATCGTCAAGATGCAATTAGAGATATAAGCTATGAGATGATGACATGTGGTAGAGCTCTTGCTGAAAAATTGAATACAAAACTTACAGCAGTATTTCTGGGATACGATGCAGATAAACTTGTTGAAAGTATAAGAAATCAGGCGCATCGTATTATGGTTGTTGATAACGAAGTATTTAAGGAGTTTAATGCTGAATCTTACCAAATTGCCCTTGCTGAAATCATAAAGAAAGAGAATCCCTTGCTTACATTGATTGGTCATACCGCATTTGGTATGGACCTTTGCCCAGCACTTGGTACACAATTGGGTATTCCATTTACAACTGATTGTCTCGACGTTGAAATTATTGATGGGAAATTAATAGCAACCCGCCAGATGTATGATGGTAAATTGAATGCTAAGATCAGATTTCGTGAAAATCCTTCATATTTAGTAAGTCTGCGAACTGGTTGTTTTCCTGTTAGAGATAGTAATATAGAAGCTGAAATTGTGAATATAGAATCGCCAGTTTCTGCTGAACCTGATTATCGAAAATTCGTTGAATATATAGAGGCAGCTATAGGTGATGTTGATATCACAAAGGCAGATGTTGTAGTTGGTGTAGGTAGAGGAATAAAAAAGAAAGAAAATCTTGCATTGGTGGAGGATTTCGCTAGCACAATTGGTGGTGTTGTCGCTTGTTCTAGACCAATTGTTGATGCTGAGTGGTTACCAAAGGATAGGCAGGTTGGCTCATCAGGTAAGACCGTTAAACCAAAGTTATATATCACTCTGGGTATTTCAGGAGCCTTTCAGCACGTTGTAGGAATGAAGAACTCGGGTACAATAATTGCTATTAATAAAGACCCAAACGCACCGATATTTAATGAAGCAGATTACGGCATTGTTGATGATCTGTTTAGAGTCTTACCTGCATTCAAAAATAGCATTCTAGAGATGAAAAGTAAATGAATAGAATAGGTGTTTTTGTCTGTCATTGCGGCAGGAATATCAGTGCGACTGTTGAAATAGATAAGGTTGTCGAGGTAATTGGTAGATATCCTGATGTCGCTCATTGTGAAGACTACAAGTATCTGTGCTCTGAGCCGGGTCAGAGTTTAATTAAGGAAAAAATTAAGGAGAAGAAACTTAGTGGGGTAGTAGTAGCTGCATGTTCCCCATCTTTGCATGAGATAACATTTCGACGGACTGTTGAGCAAAGCGGTTTAAACCCTTATCTGCTGGAGATTGCTAATATCAGGGAACAATGCAGCTGGGTTCATGCTGATGTAGATCAGGCAACTGCAAAAGCAATAAGTATCATTAAAACAATTATAGAAAAAACGAAGCTTAACGAGGCTCTTTTACCAATAAAAATTCCTGTAAATCAAAGAGCACTGATTATTGGTGGAGGCATAGCTGGGATCCAATCAGCCTTGGATATTGCTAACTCGGGATACAAGGTAATTCTGGTGGAGAAAAGTCCATCTATTGGTGGACACATGGCACAGCTATCAGAAACTTTTCCCACTTTGGACTGTTCTCAATGTATATTGACACCGAAAATGGTCGAAGTTTCTCAGCACAAAAATATCCGGTTATTGGCATATTCAGAGATAGAGGATGTTGGTGGCAGTGTTGGAAATTTCAAAGTAAAAATTAAAAGAAAAGCTTCTTACATTGATAATGTTAGATGTACTGGTTGCGGGGTGTGTAGTGAAAAATGCCCGGTCAAAATAGATTCAGAGTTTGATGAAGGGTTGGGAAAAAGGAAAGCTATATATGTGCCCTTTCCACAAGCGGTGCCTAATAAGCCAGTCATTGATAAAGATCATTGCACGTATTTTTTAAAAGAAGGGAAATGTGGAATATGTCAAATTGTCTGTTCGCCCAAAGCAATAGATTTTAATCAAAAAGATGAAATAATCGAAGAAGAAGTTGGTGCAATTATTGTTGCTACTGGATATGAACTTTACCCGATAGAAAAAATAGTTGAATATGGTGCAGGTAAATATGAAGATGTAATTAATGGGTTACAATTCGAAAGGCTGCTATCCGCGTCCGGACCAACACTGGGTGAGATACATAGACCATCTGATGGTAGAATTCCAAAAAAAGTGGCATTTATTTCGTGTGTAGGCTCACGTGATCCTGAACATCATTTACCTTATTGCTCGAAAATATGTTGTATGTATATGGTTAAACATGCGATGCTCTATAAGGAACATGTGCCTGATGGTGAAGCTATTGTTTTTTCAATTGACGTGAGAACCGCCGGCAAGGACTATGAAGAGTTTTTCACAAGGGCAAAAGAAGAAGGAAATATACTTTATATCAGAGGAAAACCAGCTAGGATAATTAAAGAAGGGGACGGACTTGTTATCTGGAGTATTAATACACTAACAGGAAGACAACTACGCGTTAAATGCGATATGGTGGTTCTCTCAATGGCTATTGTTCCATCAAACAATGCGATTGAACTCGCAAAGCAGTTGAGAATTCAAACAAATGCTCATGGCTTCTTTACCGAAGGACATCCGAAGCTCAGACCTGTTGAGTCATTAGTGCCTGGTTTTTTTCTTGCAGGTTGCAGTCAATCGCCAAAAGACATTCCGGAAACAGTTGCTCAGGCTTCAGCTGCAGCCTCAAAGGTCTTAGAGATGTTTTCACACAAGGAGCTTTCAATTGAACCTTTGATAGCTTCTGTAAATGATGATTTATGTTCTGCTTGTAGGCTTTGTATTTCCATTTGCCCGTATGGAGCAAGAGAGTTTGATGAAAGTAAAAATATTGTGACTGTTAAAGAATCTATTTGCACGGGGTGTGGTTGTTGTGTGGCAGCTTGTCCAACAGGTGCATCACAACAAAAAAATATGAGTGACCAGCAGATGTCAAGAATGGTAGAGGTAATATTTGACTAATAAGAGAAGCTTAGTGGATGTTATAAATCCGGAGATAAGAGATTTCCTTGTGGAAATGGGAGCAGAGGATATCTATAAGTGTTATCAATGTGGTAAGTGCTCCAGCATTTGTCCATGGTTTCAGGTGGGAACATATGATTTTCCTATCTTTAGATTATCTCTGGAAACAGCACTTGGGATGGTTGCCAGTAGTGAGGATAAAAAGGAATTAGAAGAAGAGGTAGACAAGCTCTATCGCTGTGTAGGATGCGAGGCATGTGTTGATCAGTGCCCACATGGTATCAATATTCCTAATATACTTAGAGCGGCTCGCAGACTTCTGGTTGATTTTGGTTCTTATCCTGATATTTTAAAATCTATCGTACAGAAAATACATGATGTTGGAAATCCACTTGGTGAAGAAAGAGAAAAAAGATCAGATTGGGCAAAGCAATTAAATGTACCGAATTTTCAACCGGGGATAGAATATCTTTATTTTGCTTGTTGTATACCATCGTATGATCCAAGGGTCCAAAATGTTGCTCAGGCTACTGTTCGAATTCTTCAGAAGAGTGGGTGTTCATTCGGAATTCTTGGGGTTCAAGAGAATTGTTGTGGCGAAGCAATAAGAAGGATTGGAGCTGAGAAAGTATTCAAGGAAGTGACAAAAGCTAATATTTCATCATTTGAGAGCGCTGGCGTAGAAAAAATATTGGTAACTTCCCCACATTGTTATACTTCTTTTAAGAATGACTATCCTGAGTTTGGTGCGAATTTCGAAGTTTTCCATATTACTCAGTACTTTTCAGGTCTTATTGAAAAAGGAAAGATTCAACCTATAAAAAGGTTTGATAAAAAAGTGGTGTATCATGATCCTTGCAACTTAGGACGTCAGAATGGTATTTACGAAGAACCCAGAAATATTCTAAGGAACATTCCAGGATTGGAACTTTTAGAAGTGGAAAATTTCAATCGCAGCCTAAGTGTCTGTTGTGGTGCAGGAAGCGGCGCTCTGTGGATGGAGTGGGAGAAAGATGAACGTATTGGTGATATTCGGATCAATCAACTAGTGGACACAGGAGCGGAAATTATTGCTGTTGCCTGCCCTTATTGTCTTCAGATGTTTGAGGAAACGATAAAATCAATGGAGCTGAATATTGAGGTAATGGATGTTGCGGAGATACTTTGGGAATCAATTGGTTAGTGGTAATCATCGTGAATTTTTTGATAAAACTTTATTTGAAGATATTTTTAAAATTATATGGCGAGAAAAATGGAGTGGTTAAGCAATATAGTCAGATATACCACCAAATTTGAATGTTAAACATCAGGAGTGTATACTATATGTTATGTGAAATATGATGGAAGTATAATAAATATTTTAATTTTCTTCAAAGATTTAATAAGGTGAAGTTCTTTAAATTATGATTTATTATTAAAAATTAGTTTTATGCAAAAAAATAGTCTATACTGAATACTAATATAAACGAACCCAAAGTATGAATAAAGTGAT
>DAOUYY010000211.1 GCA_030665885.1 Fidelibacterota bacterium | reverse complement strand
AAACAGGCAAAAAAGGTTGAAATCCTTGAGCAGAATTTCCTTTATGATCTTGTGAGCTCTTATAAAATTTTCGAGAAATATACTGGTGAAACAATCACTTACAGACTTGAGAACGGAAACGAAATTACGGGTCAGCTCCTTAATGTGGATGGCAGCAACTTGATTCTTAAACTTCCGGAAGGTGGTATCAGGATCGCATCTACTAAAACAATTTTAGACTATGAATTTCCATCACTGCCTGAAGGACTTATCTTAAAACCAACACTCCAATGGCTGCTGGATTCCAAATATAAAGGAACCACTGAAGCAGAACTAAGTTATCTCACAGAGGGAATGAGCTGGCATGCTGAATATGTGATGATACTTGAAGAAAATGAACGTGATTTTTCGCTATCATCATGGGTTTCGCTTGATAATAATTCAGGCGCTACTTACGAAAATGCTAAAATGAAACTCGTTGCAGGAACCATCCACAGAGCGCCCGTTCGGCGTAGGGCTTTAATGGAAAGGGAGACACAATTAGCACCACCCCTGGCAAAGGGAAGAGGATTTAAAGAAAGAGAATTATTTGATTATCATCTATATGACCTTCAGCGCCCCGTAACAATCAAGGACCGTGAAGTAAAACAGGTTGCTCTGTTTGACGAGGTTTCTGCCTCTGCGGTAAAGTTCTATATTTTTGGTAATTTTGCCAATTCCGAATCAGAGAAGCCATTGTTAGTACATTTAAAAATTAATAACTCAAAATCTAATAACCTGGGTTTTCCTCTGCCTGAAGGAGTTGTTAGAATATTTAAGAAAGATATAGATAAAACACTGCAACTTATTGGTGAAGACAGGATTTCACATACGAGTAAAGATGATACTTTGAATCTTGAAATAGGTAAGGCATTTGATGTTAAAGGCAAACGAGTTATTAAAGAGAGAACAAAAGTTTCTAAACGTTCTGAAAAAGTCTCAGTAGAGATCAAGATATTTAACAGAAAGAATAAGAATATAAAAGTTGAATTGCATGAAAGTCATTCTGGTGACTGGTTTGTTAAAAATGCAAGTCATAATTATATTAAAAAAAGCAACTCTTTGCTTGTTTTTCCCATTGATGTAAAAGCAAACCAAACAATTACAGTTAATTATACATTTCAAAAAAAGTGGTAGTAAGTCTCTTTGTCCAGGCAAATCTCCAAACAATCGCTTTCGTATCTCAAGCCTGAAACTCCAATAATATATGTAAAGGGAGTTGGTCCGAAGCGCGCCGATGCTCTGGAAGATTCCGGCATTAAAACTTTTAGTGATTTAATATATAGATTTCCTCGAAGATACCTCGACCGCAGTATGATAACCCCAATTGTGAAATTAAAAGTCGGAACAGAAGCCACAATAGTGGGTAAGGTTTTTTCACAAAATCTTGTTAAGACAAGGCGTAGGTCTTTTTACCAGGTTTTAATAGGTGATGAGAGCGGACAAATTAAATGCATCTGGTTTAATGGTATAAAATATATTAAGGATGCTTTTAAAACAGGTGATATGGTTGCAATGAGCGGTCGCATTGATTTTTTCAATGGTCCTCGTTTAATTCATCCGGATTATGACAAATTGGAAGCTGGTGAATGGGACCCAATTCATACTGCAAGAATTATCCCACTCTATCCTTCAAGTGCTTTTCTTAAAAAAGTGGGATTAGATAGTCGTGGAATAAGAAGACTATTGAGACCGATACTTGAGCAATTCCCTTTATCCTTCGATGAAATCTTGCCTGAATCCATAATTAGCAAATTTGAACTTATTGAAATAAATGAGGCTCTCCGTCAAATTCACTTTCCTGAATCTATAGAATATCTAAATAGAGCTCGTAGAAGGTTTAAATTCGAGGAGCTGTTTTTTCTACAGCTTCTGCTGGCTGTAAAACGACAGGGTATTAAAGCAACCAAAAAACCCTTCAAATATGAATCGCCGGGACCTCTTTTAAAGAAAATATATGATAAACTTAGTTTTGAGCTTACAGATGCGCAAAAGAGAGTTATTCATGAAATATGGGATGAAATGAAATCTCCTGAGGTCATGAATCGTTTGCTGCAGGGTGATGTGGGTTCAGGTAAAACAATTGTGGCGCTCCTTTGTGCAAGTATTGCAATCGGGAATGGTTTTCAAGTTGCCGTAATGGCGCCCACTGAAATTCTTGCAGAACAGCATTACAGGAACTTAAAACTACTCGGTGAACCGGCAGGTATTGAACCGAGATTGTTAATAGGAGGTCAACCGAAAAAGGAAAGGGAGAAGATACTTGGAGAAATAGAAAGCGGCTCAATTTCTCTTGTAGTAGGAACGCATGCATTGATTCAGGAAGGTGTAGAGTTTAAGAATCTCTCTCTTGTGATAATTGACGAACAGCATAGATTTGGTGTTGCACAGCGGGGTAAGCTTATCGGGAAAGGGCTGAATCCCGATGTTTTGGTAATGACAGCCACTCCAATACCGCGGACACTTAGTATAACTCTCTATGGTGATATGGATGTATCTATTATTGACGAGATGCCGGCAAAGAGAGGAAAGATAATTACAAAGATCATAAACGAAGACCGTCTTGCCGATGTTTATAAATATATTGGAGAGCAGGTAAAAAAAGGGAACCAGGCATATATTGTTTATCCGCTTATTGATGAGTCGGAGCAGTTAGACCTCCAGGCTGCTATTCAGGGATTTGAGTATCTCAAAAAAAATGTTTTCCCCGATTTGAATCTTTCTTTACTGCATGGCTCAATGAGTAATGCTGAAAAAGACGAGATTATGAGGTCTTTTGTAAACGGAACTGTAAACATTCTTGTGAGTACAACCGTTATTGAAGTTGGGGTGGACAACCCCAATGTTACTATCATGCTGATTGAAAATGCTGAGCGTTTCGGGCTTACCCAGATTCACCAGCTCCGGGGTAGGATTGGACGTGGTGAAAAGAATAGCACCTGTATTTTAGTAGAACGAAAGAGGACAGAGATTTCGCACAGGAGATTGAAGACAATACTCTCGACGACAAACGGGTTTGAAATATCCGAGGAAGACCTTAAATTACGCGGTCCCGGTGAGTTTTATGGTACTAAACAACATGGATTTCTAAAAATGAAAATTGCAGACTTAATTTCTGATAAGGAGTTACTCAAAATAGCCAGGCGTGAAGCATTCCAAATATTAGACGATGATCCTCATCTAAGGCGTACTAAAAACAGATATGTACGTAATCATTTAATAAAAAATTATTCAGAATATTTAGAATTCATTAATGTTTTATAGGAGCTATTATGCCGGAAGATAAGATTGATAAAAATCAAATGCTTTTTCTTGGATTAATTCAATCATTAACTGCAAATGCCTGGATTCAGTTGGGAAAACAGAAAAATCCCCTTAATGACAAAATCAAGCGCAATCTCAATGAGGCATCATTTACAATTGACATGCTCGAAATGCTTCAAGTAAGAACTAAAGGCAATCTAAGCAGTGATGAGTCCAGAATTCTCGAAAAAACGATTTCTGAACTTAAAATGAACTACGTTGATGAAAAATTGAAAGAGAGCAAAGAACCAAAAAAGGAATCAATGGAAAAAGAAGGGGCAGAAAAGCAAGAAGAAGAAAAGAAAGAGAAAGAAAAAACATCCTCTTAACCTAAAATAGTACAGCAAACTTAGAATCTCTCATAGAAAACTAAATTAAAGGACTATTATGAATTACTTCAAGAACAACAGGGAAAAAGTAATACTCACACTTCTGACATTCTTATTAAGTTTTATTGTATATATGGATACATTGGCGCCCACAGTATCCTTCTGGGATTGTGGTGAATTCATCGCAACTTCATATACTCTTGGTGTACCTCATCCTCCCGGAAGCCCCCTATTTCTTTTAATCGGTAGACTATTTTCTATGTTACCCATTAGCAGTGATATTGCATATCGTGTAAACATTATATCACCTATAGTCAGCTCTTTAGCAGTTATGTTTCTCTTTCTGATAATTGTGAAGTTACTCAAGAGTTGGGGAAACCCCAAAACTCCTTTGCATAAGTTGGCTGTATATGGGGGAGCATTTATTGGGGCAATGACATTTGCCTTTACTGACAGCCATTGGTTTAATGCGGTAGAAGCTGAAGTTTATGCATTCTCAACATTTTTAACAGCAATAGTTGTCTGGCTCATCCTCAAATGGGAAGAACATGCAGACAAACCGGGACATGAGCGCTATCTTCTGATCATTGCTTATATAGTTGGTTTGGCGTTGGGTATCCACTTACTAAATTTATTGGCGATCTTTTTTATTGCATTGATTATCTATTTTAAAAAGAAAAAGGTTTCATC
>DAOUYY010000189.1 GCA_030665885.1 Fidelibacterota bacterium | reverse complement strand
CTTTTCTGAGAGCTTTTTAGCAAGTGGATTATCTGTAGTAAGTAACCCACCACCTCCACCACAGCATTCTGCCTGTTTACCATGGGTTGGAAGTTCAACAAGTTCCACTCCAATTTGTTTTAATATCTCTCTTGGCTCATTAACCATACCCATACCTCTGGCTAAATTACAGGGGTCATGATAAGTTACTTTTAATCCAAGTTTCTTAGTATTATAATGAGGCAGTCTCTCTGCAATCTCCTCAATCACATACTTGGGTTTGAGGTCAGGATAAGATTTACCAATAAAGAATACACAGGTAGTGCACATACATATAAATTCTTTATATGGAAGTCTCTTGCGAAACTCCTTCTTTTGTGTTTCTAGGTCGTCTTTATAACCCAGAACCCCAAAAGGCATGCCACAGCAAGTCTCATCCACTACTTTAGGTTTTATGTCTAACTTCTTTAATATTTCAAGGTATCTTATTGAATCATCCTTTCTTTCAAGTAATCGGCATCCAAGTAATACTGGAGTTTCTCCTTCCTGAATTGGAGGCTTAAGCTCCTCACCAAAGATATTACCCGTTTTCTTAATTTTATCTAAAAGTTCTAAATGTGCATCATACTTAAATCCTGCGTTTACTAAATCTGCCCTTGCGGCAGTTAAAATATCAGTAATTGATACATTTGCTGAACATCTCTCTACACAATCCTGACAATAAGTGCACTGAAATATCTTATCAGCAATATACTTTGATGGCTCAAGTTCTCCAGTAAGCAATCCATAAGCAAGAACTACTTTTCCTCTTGCACCATCTGCTTCCCACCCAAGTTGCTTGAATATAGGGCAACCCTCAAAGCAATAGGCACACCTTATACATATATTTAGCTCATTTTCCCATTCTTTTAAGTATTTGGTTTCCATCTTATTCTCCTATTATCTAACTCGATATCTTAACTTGGTTGCTGTGACCCAATTATCTGGTGCATCCTGTAATTTACGTGGATTTAAGATATTGTTAGGGTCAAGAGCTTTCTTTATAGACCTCATTACATTAAGTGAATCTGCCTTCTCTTTTTTCCAAAAAGGTGCTTTTGAAAGTGCAATCCCATGCTCACCAGAAGTTGTTCCACCAACTGAATGAATAAAATCGTATAATTCGGATGCTGCTTTACTTGCATTATCCCATTTTTTCTTATTCGTTACATCAAACATTATTTTCGTATGCAAAACTCCTGAACCACAATGTCCATATACAGACATTATCACATTATTCCGCTCAGCAATCTTGTGAATTTCATGAGCAGTTTCTGCAATTTTTGAGTTTGGGACAGCCATATCATCTGCAAGATCTGTACAAATTATTCCTTCTTTATATCTTGAGAGTGATGCAAATAATTTTTTCCTTCCTGTATATATCCTTGTGCGCTCCTTTGCATCATAGCTCATTTTAATACCAAAACCACTGTTTTTCTCGCAGAGATTTTTTATTGCTTTCATTTCATAATCTATCGCTTCTTTGACCTTCCCATCAGCTTCAAACAGTATAATTGCTGCTACGTCAGGTAATCCGAGATTGAGAGTTTTATTTACGGCAGTTATCCCAATATTATCCATCAATTCAAGCATTGATGGTGATGCACCACTTGATATTATATCTGTTACTGCTTTACCTGCCTCTTCAACGCTATTAAAGTTGGATATACCCAGGCATCTTAATTTTGGTAAGGGAATTATTTTTAATGTTGCCTCTACTACTATACCAAGCGTTCCTTCAGAGCCAACTATGATTCTCTCAATTTGATAACCTGCTGTTGCTACCCTTGTATTTGATCCCAGTGTAATTAAATCCCCATTTGCCATAACGACCTTCATGCCAAGAACTGAATCCCGTGTAGCGCCGTATTTTACTGACCTCAATCCTGATGCGTTAGCCCCAATCTCCCCACCAATAGTTGCAATTCTTGAAGAGGCTGGTGCTGGTGGCCAAAAGAAACCATAGGGTTTGAGGGCACGGTTTAAGTCATCATCAATTACACCAGGCTCAACTTTGCAGAAAATATCTTCCGGTCTTATTTCAAGAATTCTATTCATTCCTTTTAAATCCATAACAATACCGCCGTCTATTGGAACTGTATGACCTGATGTACTGGAAGCTGAACCTCTCGGAATGACTGGAATCAACTCATCATTTGCATAACGCATTATTTGCTGTATCTCTTCTATTGTTTTTGGTCTCACAACGACTGATGCTGGTGATTCATGAACTGATGCGTCAGAACCATAAATATAAAGGTCTGCCGGATCACTTTTTACATTTTCCTCACCTAAAATGTTCTTCAACTTTTCTAAGTCCATTTTCATCTTAAACTCCTAACTATTTCTTGAACAAGTTTTGAAACACTTGCTTCTACTTTTGAAGTACATCTCTCATTAAATGTTGTATTATCTTCCACCTCGACAGCATAAACATCAATAGTCTTAGGTAAAATATAACCGAATTTTTCACCAAACTTTAAAGCAGCGAAAAAATCAATACCATGAGAGTTTGATAATTGACTTGTACTATTAAAATCTTCAGGCTTTAATCTGTAAATACTACCCGGTTCATTTTTACCTGTCTTTATTGAATCAATAAGTATCACTTTATCATAGCCATCAATCTCATCGAGAATGGAAAGTCCAGCAACACTTCCTTCTCTGATTTCTGCGGGTAGAGGCGGTCGAATTTTTTCAAGCTCGTGAGCAATATTTATTCCAATTCCGTCGTCTGAGAGAATAGAATTCCCCAAACCAAGAATTAATGTCTTCACCTTCTTATTGTTTTCACTACCTCATTTTTTGAATTATGTATATTTACCTCAAGAGGCATTTGTCCAGGCAACGAGTGAGTTGCACATGCTAAACATGGATCGTATGCTCTGAAAGCCATCTCTACCATATTGAGCAGTCCATCATTAACTTCTCCATCTTTAATAAGATATTGAGCCGCTTTTGCAATAGACATAGACATTGCCGCAGCGTTACCAACTGTTGCTACAATTAAATTTACAGCGGTAATAATCCCGTTCTCATCAGTTTTATAGTGATGGAAAAGTGTACCCCGGGCTGCTTCAACTACACCAATGCCTTCATCCGGAACTTCCGTAGGAATATTCCGAATATCATCTGAAGTAATGCCTTTATCTTTTAACAATTCGAACATATGTTCGGCGGCATACATTACTTCAATTAGGCGTGCCCAATGAAAAGCCAGAGTATTATGTGCAGGTTTACCACCCAAAGCATCATACATTTTTTCATATTCAGCCTGGGCAATAGCTGTAGCCATTCCATCAGATGCGTTCAATCTCGCAAGTGGTGCCACTCTGTACACACCACTATCTTTTCCGTCAATAAACCCATTCCAACCTATTGCCTTAAGGAAAGGAAATTTCATATAACTCCAGGGTTCAACATGCTCTGCAATGTGTTCTAGATAATCTTTAGCCTCAAACTTCACTAATTCTTTTCCATTGGGATCAACAACACGAATCTTTC
Source organism: Fidelibacterota bacterium (assembly GCA_030665885.1). GTDB lineage: Bacteria > Fidelibacterota > UBA2242 > UBA2242 > UBA2242 > BS750m-G69. Next base: position 1,580 of record DAOUYY010000189.1, on the reverse strand, counting down.
CATCGTAGAAATTCACCTTATTTTTTTCATCCACCAGACCCATATAGTAAGTCTTATGTTTGTAAATATCTCCAACTATTAAATCAAGGTACTTATCATTTTTAAGTACAATATCATTGAAGATTTGAAGTGTTTCTTTAGCAAAAGCTAAAGCATCTTCTGCATACTTCAGAAACTCTATCCGCTTTTCTTCAATTAAACCTTTTGACACACCACCTGGTAGCCCACTAACAGGATGAATTATTCGTCCGCTAAGGTGAATAACGATTTCCCTAATTTTTTTTCTAGTCTCAATTACTTTTTTCCCGGTTTCTAAACCGACTTTTGAAATTACACCAAGAATATTTCTTTCCTCTGGTGGTGCCGATGGAGTAACAACAAAATCAGGTCCCCCAAGAAAAAAGAAATGAAGAAGGTGATCCTCCATTATGTATGCATCATAAACAAGATTACGCAATTTAACAGCAGTAGGAGTCGGTTTTACATGATAAACAGCATCAACAGTTTTAGTTGAAGCCATATGATGAGCCATTGGGCAAACACCGCAAATGCGCGGCGTAATTCTCGGCAATTCTTCAACAGGTCTATCAATACAAAACTGTTCAAATCCCCTGAGTTCCGGCACCTGCAAATAGGCATTTTTGACATTCCCACTATCATCGAGAAAAATTTCTATCTTACCATGTCCTTCTAATCTCGTGATCGGGTCAATTGATATCTTTTTAGTCATGAGAAATATCTCCTATCATTCTTCTTCTCAATAACGAGGTTGGCAGTGAAAAACGATAAAAGGTTCCAGCTGGATCCACAATTCCATCCATAAGGTTTTGTACCTGTTCTTCGCTCATATTTTCTTCACCTTCTAATCCAATAATTGAAGCCAATGCTGACACCATTTTAGCTCCAACATCTTTTACTTCTGAGGTAGGTCCATAACATCCTCTACATGGCATATTAGCAGATATACATCTACCATCTCCATTTTCGCTACACCCTGCACGCGTAACAGGTCCCATACAGATGATCCCTTGAGCTAAGAAGCATTTTTCGGGGTCTGCTTCAACAAGTGAGATTCTATTAATCTTTTCAATAGAAATCTTTTCAGGTTTAGTCTCATTACGAGTACATTGATCACACAAAGCCTTAACCGGTGCTAAAACTGCACCCTTTTCCGGTAATTCTCCTGACAGAATTGTTTCAATAGCCTTCATAGTTAAATATGGAGCTGGTGAACAGCCAGGAAGGTAATAATCCACATCAATCACCTGGTCGAGGCTTTTGACCGTATCATGAAATCCTGGTAAAGTCAACTCTCCCTCCGGAACAGTAGTAACAGTCTGAGGTCTAACATTATCCGGGTTGTCTATTGATGGACAATTTTTACCGTAGGATGTTTCAAAAATAGATTCCCTATCCCAAAAATTCGCTAATCCTGGTATTCCTCCGATATGTGAACATGCTCCGAACGCGATAATTAACAGTGACTTTTTCCGAAGAAGTTTTGACATTTCAAGCTGCTCATCAGTCCGAATTGCTCCATTTATAAAAGTTACTGTTATTTCATCATCTTTCATCTTCCT
>DAOUYY010000104.1 GCA_030665885.1 Fidelibacterota bacterium | reverse complement strand
GAATCATCAAAGGATACTTCACGCCAATTTGCCGGTGGCTCGGAATTACCTAAAAAATATTTCCACTCGTCGCCCCAATTAATTATAGTTTCAATATGAATAATGCGATCTGCACTATTTTTCCCTGACGCAAAAAGCAGAAGATATTCGTTTGGTAGAATATTTATATCCGGGAATATCCACTTAAAAGTATCAGTTAAATCATCAGTTAAACCGTAATTCTGAAGATTAACAGTCGTTATACCAGCATTATATAGTTCGATCCAGTCCGGATAATCGCCGTCTTCATCTGTAATGGTAAATAGATTAGAGGACATAAGCTCATTGATTACTATGTTTTGAGCAAATACTGATGTAAATAGAGTAAAGCAGAAAAGGATTTTAATTAGTTGCCGATGTCTCATAATAGATCGAATAATATACTATTTCACTACCGGAAATTCTGATATTCTTAAAGTTGTACAACCATAAGGTATCAATTCAATGTCTTCCTCTGGAACATCAAGCATTTGTGGGCGCCAGTATTTACTGTATTGAATCGGACCGTGATCACCACCATACTGTTTCCAACTCTCAAGACGTTTCGCTTTAGCTGAGATCTTTACAGGAGCATTTTGCAGATTCCAGGGATTATTCGAAACAGTGCCTGTCTTTTTAATAACTAAATTTTCGTTGGGTTTATCAATGTATGAACGTAAAAGTGCAAAATTCCATGGTGTAGTTGGTTTTACTTCATAGGTTGGTCGTAAAGCATCATCATTGACCTGTTTCCAGTCTTCGCCAATTTTTAAAGCAAATACCAATGTCCCCCACTCAACGGTTGAAGCGCGTTCATGCCAATAACTAATGTTGATTTTCATGGGAAGATGTAATTCTACAACATCATTTTTTTTCCATTCACGATTTACTTTTACAATTGTAGCGGAATCTGGCTGGCTAAAGACTTTATCGTTTATTTTAACAGTAGCGCCGGTTGACCATGCCGGAATTCTTAGATGAAGTGGAAATACAGCATCATCCCCATCATAAGTAAACATGATTTTTTCGTCAAAAGGATAATCTGTTTTTTCATGGAATTTTACAACTGTACCGTTATCAAGTTTGGTTTGGAGTTTTGAAGAAGAATAGATTAAAGCGGCTATACCGCCATCATTGGTTTTATACCAGAGATTGCGGACAAACTTTGGCCAACCCTGATGCAGGTTAGCAGTACAACAGCCATACCCCGTTTCAAAACCAAAATTATTCTCGACGTATCCTTTATGCTGGGTTGTATAGTTATGCCAGTTATTGCTGATCTCGATCTGGTTTGGTGTTTGGTAATACTGGCGTGCATTAAAATTATCCGTAATCTGTGTTGGCAGGGCGTTGTATGTTACTCTTTCTAAAATATCTGCAAAATAGATATCACCGGTTATTTGTAACACGGATTCAAGACTGAACATATATTCGACAACAGCACATAATTCGGTTCCATGAGTTGGATTTGTACCATGCAGCAATTCATCGCCCGAGAACATACCGCTTGGCTGACCATGAAATTTTTTTAATGCTTCAATGCCATGTTTTACTGCATCGATATAGCGCTCGTCTTTTGAATATTGGTACCAAATTGCAGGTTGTTTAATTCCCATACCTGTATTTACAACATGCCAATCTTCGGGGTAAGAACTTTCGAGGCGTTCTGTCCAATCTCTCGTTTGGCTGAAAATAACTTCTCCGAGTTCAAGCAGCCACTTTTCACCGGATTTTCTATAGAGCCAGTAAATGCTCGCAAGATTTTCACCACCACGGGATTTTGCCCAATGAGACCAATGATCAAGTTTTCTTTCTTCAATATTTGCTCGCTGATATTTAAAATATTTCAAAATGAAATCGATCACACGTTGATCACCGGTAGCATCATAGTAACTCTCAAGAACTTTCAACACTACCATTCGGGGCCACCAGTCTTCTTTCATTTTCTCAACATAAGCAAGGTAGCGTTCATTTTCCCCGAATTTACGAGTTGTATCTTCAACCTGTCCAAAAAATCCGTCTTCTCTTTGACTGTTCAGTATCCACTCAATATATTTCTGTCCTTTTTCGATCAAAATCTTATCATCAAGGATATATGCTAATGGTACCAAACCATCCAACCAATAAACGGGACGTTCCCATGCCGGACCGCTTCCGCCAATCCAGCCGCAATTTGGTCCAACATCTTCCCAGAGTTCATCTAAATGACCTGTCATGCCGTCGCACATTGCTTTTAAAGTGTGCCTTAACCAACCTTGAGGTTGAACCTCGCCAATAGGAAGTAAAGAATAAGGTAATTCCATCAAGGTTTGTTCTTTTATATTCTCTTCATCTTTTGAACAACCTGCAATGATTAATGAAGTAAAAATAAGTAAAGATAATAATCCGACTGAAACGATTCTTTTTCTTATATCTTGCAATAAATTCATAGTGTACCCCTTCCCATTTTATCGTTGATATACATCAATCAAAACCTTAGCCATAATTGAATCCCAGATATAATTAGACGGACATTCCTGCATGGGATAATCAGGACTGAAAGATTCCCAGAAATGGTGGTTCTTTTCTAACTGGGTTATTACAGCAAGTATCATTTTTTTAGATAATTGTTTTGCCAATTTATTATAACCGTAGTTCTTCAGTCCATCAAAAACCATGTAGTCCCACAATAACCAGATCGGACCGTTCCAGCGGCAACACCCATCTACAAAAGCAGTATAATTGGGATCTTCAGCCGCTAAAGTGGGAACTCCGTATTTACGCCAGAATGTATTCGGATTTTTCAAATGTTTCACCAATTCTTTAGCCTGTTCTTTGGTCGCCACATGAGCCCACATTGGTAAAAACCCAATAATCTCTTTCCGCTTCAGGCTTTCGCCTTCAAATTCAAAAGAGTTATCTGACATTGTAACATGATAATAGAATTTGTCATGTTCATCCCACATGTATTTATTAATCAATTTAGCCAGTTTGTCAAATTTCTTTGTCCATTCTTCCACGCCCTTTTTATCTCCCAGTTCTTTTGCCATAAGTTTGAGATAATACATTTCATTGGCAACCTGGCAACTTAGATCAAGGGCATCTAGTTCATCGGAAATATCGCGACCCTCATCTTCGCCTTCGGAAAAGAGCTGAAACACGGCATTCCAGCCGTCTCGAACATTTTCGATGATGCCGTATGGACCCCACTCATACAAACCATCTCGATCAACATCTCTCTCCCTTTCAAGATAGTGGACAAAATTCACTCCCGCCTTATAACTATCTTTCAGGAATTGTCTGTCTTTGCTAACCTGATATACTTCCCAATTAGTCCAGGAAAAGAATGGAGCCGATGTCGTTGCTTTGCCTTTATGAGGATAAACCTGAGGTCCACGCGGTCCGTGGCGATATCCGATCAGACCATCATCATATTGCTGTTCAATATATATTCGTTGTGATTCCTGGGCGGATTTGGCATCGAGGTAAACATAGGACAACATAGAAAGCGACTCATGCATAACCTGATGTCCGTGCCCCCAACCCCAGATTGGATTGCGAGAGAAAACATAATAATTATAAGAAGTTTTTGCTCGAGGTGGTAACATGCACTGCCGAACAAGATTAAATGCTCCGATGTAAACCATCTTTTCTTTATGATTTTTAAATTTGATTCGAGGTACTGACCGAAAAAGTGCAATGTTTTCATCTACAAGCTTTTGAATATCAGTATGTAAGGCATCTCTAATGTCTGAAATCATTTCCGCTTCAGAATTATGAATATCCTGAGTGCCACGGACGAATCTAACAGAAGTACTCTTTCCGGGTTTTAAATGGAAATTTTTCTGTAGTGCAACGATTTCGACAGATCCCCTTTCTTTTTCATTCAGTTGTTTCACATAATCATGGACTTTGCTAAAACGCTTCGCTGCAAAGTAGAAATCCTGAATACTGCAGCCATTGTATCCACCGTAACTATCGGGAGTTATATTGCAGGAAAGTATATTCCTGAAATCCGTAGGATATCCGCGACTTGCATACAGGTTGCTATGCAGACGGATAGTAGATTCATAATGGGTAAAAATATATCCGTTATTTTCATTATTGTATCTTACGATTTCCAATGAATCTTTCGGAAGATGCAACAGAGGGTAAAGAATAATATCATATTCAATGTTAGATGTATTTTCAATATTCATATCAATGATTGCAGATCTGGAGCTGTAAACAAAAAAAGTTTCCTGCACTTTCAAGCCCTCAAAAGGTTCATACTCTAAAATTGCCATGTCAGGAAATGAAGCAATCACAACAGGTTTCTTAATAAAGTCACGTATGCGACTCACTACTATATTGTTTACTTTCCAGATAACTGCCAGTTCACCAGCATACTGGCTTGAATAAGTAATTGGCTTGTCAGAAGTAAAGTAGTCCATGAAATAGGCTTTATCGGCAAAAAATCTTGATCGAGACATAGCTGCAGCGTATGTGGTAAATAAGGGATCATTGCCCTTTGCGTTTATTATCAAATAATCATCTTTTATTGTTACTTGACCAAACAAGTCAAGAATCGGAATAACAAACATGAGTGACACTAAACAAATTTTACAGACACATTTCATCGTATTCTCCTTGCTGTACTAAAATTATCTTTTCAATTGAAATATCTATCACTGTACTAATTAGTGTCTGTCCGTAATGTCGGTTTTTTCGATAAATGGAAACTTGACTTATCCGGCAGTTGCCGGATGAGTTAAGTTGACTTATTTCTATGAGTTAGAAAACTTAAGTCAAGTCAGCTAAAGCAAACTTAACTCAAGGTTTCATAGTTTACAGACAGACTCTAATTAGTCTGTTTCATCTTTATTATAACTTGATGCGCTACAAACTCATCAACTTTACCATTTGGCATCTTTACCTCAATTCTATTTCCTTTACGAGACGCTCCTTTAATCTGGTAAATCAATTCCGGATTGACTACTTCCAATACATAAGATTTTCCTGATAAGCCTTCTATGTCAACTTTGAGCTGATTTTCTTCTTTTCTCAATGAAATTATTTTCAGACCCTTATTCATATCGCCAGTTTTCGTCTCGATATATGGTGGAAGTATCTCCACAGTAGGATTGAACTCTATCTCAACAGTTGCACTGCCTCCTTTTGATGCAATATTTACAACTGGTTGAACTGTTTGAGTGGATAACACTTGTTCAAACTGTGCCGTTTCTCCATTCACAGTCACTTTGTTTATGATACTCCCGATCCCAAGTGCCGGAGTGACTTGCAACGTATAATCATGGCTGTGTTTACCATTTATCTCAATCGTTATTTTATCTTTACCTCTATTATAACTGAGAGAGAATATCGCTTTACCGATTTGGTAGTTATCTACAGATACGTATTTCCAATCCGCAGGGAAATGAGGCGCAAAGGTGATTGTTTTCTGAATTGCATCACCTTTAAGACCAAGCAAACCCCTCACGAAAGGAAGAACCACTCCCGCAGTTGAAAACCCCTGCTGGCAGACCGCTTCTTGTGGATAAATATTATATGAACCGGAAAAAACCTCTGTTAAGCATCCAAGTGCATGATCAAAAGTGTGCTGTACTGTCGACATTAGACTATTGTAACCTTGCAACATCAAATGATGCTTGTATTGTGCAGTGGTAACCCAGCTGGTGAGAAATGGCCATACCGCACCATAATTATAGTTCAGGGGTTGGTAATATTTGCTTTTAATAGAAATGCTTCGAATTCCCCAATCAGTTGTCAATTCAGCAGTACTCAATTTTTCCAGTGTTTTTACACTCCGCTGAGGATCGCCAATTTCCCACATCAAACCCACAGCATTCCATGGTGAAATTTCCTTCACATGCTTCCCCTTAGCATTAAAAGCATAGGCATAGTATTGAGCATCTTCATCCCAGAATTTTTTATCAAAAGCCTTTTTCGCTTTCTTATAGTGTTTCGACACTCTCTTTGAATATGATTTTTCACCAGCAGCTTCTGACAGATATTGCATTACATAAGCGGCACGTACCCAAACTGCAGACATATAGATATCCGATTCAATTCCTGTCAAGGCACCATACTCCAATGCTCCTAATCCTGCCTTCTTATTATCCATTAATCCATCGCCATTTGCATCTGTTGACAAACACCACTCATAAGCCTTTTTAAGTGATTGCCAGCTCTGCTTCACAAAGTCAACATCTCCACTCATTTTATAGTAATCATAAATTGCCGTAATATAATAAGGTGAAGTATCCCCATGAATATAACCATAATGATATTCCCCGAACCAGTCTATATAACCCTCCGCCTGAGAGAGTTCATGTGCCATTTTACCGTCCTCACGCTGCCACTTTTGTGTAAAAGTCAGTGCATCCAGAACAGCCTGATAATTACAATAACTATCTATACTGAAGCAATTTATATAGGCATCGCCTCCGAAAAACCAGCCAAAACCGGGGCGACCACTTGTACCGGATGCCCCAAGCCCCGCTACAAGCCCTTTCCCGAGACCAGGATTATCCACTAATAAATTATCAAATGTTACCTTCGCCCATTCAAAAGCAAGATTCAATTCTCTGTTCGGTGTTTGAATCTGAAGTGTACGCAAACGCAGATTGCGGTAATGTTCGGCAATCCTATTGTAATATGTTTCCGGATCACGGCTCAATCGCTGATAGACTTCCTTCACATCGTCCCTTTTTCCTTTTCCACCTGCAATAATAATCGGAATATATTTACCCGCGACAAATTCAGGGTCTCTTACCTTAATTCTAAACTCGTTAGGCACATCAGACAGCATATGTGCAGGAGTGTATGAGATGCCTGACGCAGCAGGAGATCCAACAAGACCATGATTTTTTCCGGTAGACTCAGAAATGATATATGCTTTTAGTTTGTTATCCCAATAGGCATACTGCCCACCAATCCCCGCAGGCCACATGGGCTGGAGTACAGGCAGGAATCCACATACAATCGTCAGCGGTTCCATGCTATCCACATCCAGTAAAATTAAAGCGCCTGATTCATTAATCGGAGTTAAGTAAATGGCACGTACTGTAAATGATTGATATGTATATGTGAGTGTGGTTGCTTCCGGCGTTACAGAGATATAACTTACAATGTCTTTGCCGTGAATTGGTCTTGTTGAACTGCCAACAAAAAAGGAAAATTTAAAGTTCCGGAATAGTTTCAATGGATACGCCCACGCTTCAAACGATCCACTTTCAAATCCGAGAATGGCAAACTTTCTTCCTACTTTATTAAAAGGAGTTGATGGCTGTGCTAATCGGTGAAGCTCAAGATCATTGGCTTTCAGTTTAAAACCAGGAATTAAGCCATCTTGAGCAAAAGATACGCTTACTAATAAAAAACTACAAATTAGCACTGACACAAAGAATATCTTTTTCATATAAACCTCATATTTTATACAGATAGTATATTGTAATCAGATTTAGGTTATTATTCTTCATCCAATTGCATCACATCAATCATCATCCGATTAATAATACCTGCCCAGATATATGTTTTATGATAACCTGCCCATTGATCGTCCGGGCTATAAAATTCCCACAGGTTATGGTCTTTTTTTAATTGAGCAATCATGTTAGCGGCGACGCGGTCAACCAGTTCTCTTGCGAGATCGTCATACCCATATTGAATTAAACCGTCAACAATGAAAAAATCCCATTCCACCCAAACCGGACCATTCCAGTAGCCTTTGGAATTATAATAGGTATCGTCGGCGGCTAATGTGGGAACACCGTATTTTCGCCAGAACTTATTGGGATCGGTCAATTTCTTAACAAGTTTAGCAGCCTGTTCTTTGCTTATAATTCCCGCCCAAAGAGGTAAAAACCCGATGATCTCCTCGCGTTTCAGATCGTTCTTTTTCTTATATGTAAAATCATGATCCTTTTTATCCACATGGTAATAAAAGCCGGTTTCATTATCCCACATGGTCTCGTTAATTTTAATACTTCGTAATTTTGCTTTCTCTTCCCACTTTTTTGCCTCTTTTTCCTTACCCAACTCTCGTGCCATTGCAGCAAGCGATTTTGCTTCTTTTACCAGCATGGTATTTAAATCAACAGCTTCAAAATTGCTGGGCCAACCTACTTCGTCCCAGACTGCAACAAGCCCATCCCGTACACATTCCAGAACAGCATGAGCACCCCACTCGCATAGATCATCACCATCTTTATCTCGGTTCGATACATAATAATTATAAAATTTCTTGCTGGATTCATACATTTCTTCTAAGAATTCCTTGTCCTTAGTGATCTTATACACTTCCCAATTCTGCCAGGCATACCAGGGGGCTGATGAAGTTAATTCTCCTTTATATTCAATTATTTCATCTAAAAAAGAGCCTGTGCGATAGTTGATATATCCGCTTTCATATTGCCGTTCCAGATAAACCCGTTGGGAATTCATAGCACTTATTGGATCCATATAAGCATAAGCCATCATTGTTAGACTTTCGTGAAAAACCTGTCCACCGTGTCCCCAGCCCCAGGTAGGTTCACGGGAAAAGACGTAATAATTATACCCGCATTTTCCTTCCGGAGGTAACATAACCTGACGCATTAAATTAAAAGCGCTCCAATAAAGCATCTCCTTGTCCGGATCATCAAAACTCAATTTTGGTATATGCTGAAATAGTTTTTCATTTGCCAGGATGTATATATCCAGATCTTCATCAACTAATTTTTGTGCTTTATTAATAAGTTCTTGTGTTGATTTTTCTTTACGGGAAACTG
>DAOUYY010000223.1 GCA_030665885.1 Fidelibacterota bacterium | reverse complement strand
GTGCAAAATGAATCTAAGGGGAAGACATATACAACGAGATACACACTTTCCAAGAGGGATATCGAAATCATCAAAGTAGGTGGACTTTTAAACTATATTAAGGAGGATGTAAAATAGGGATTAAGATTTTTAAATTAGTGTTAGTTTATGCTAGTCTTAATAGTTTTATGTTTTTAATCACATTCATCTGCCATCCGGCGAACAACGAAGCATGAAAGATGGAGTATTGTGTTGTCATTCAGTTGTCATTTGGCTTCGCCGTCATTTGACCATTGAATGACCAATGACTAATAACCATAACATCGAGATTGCTAAATACAAAATAAAATTAGTGGAATTAGCGTAATTAGCGGTTACTTTCATATAAAATAATAAACAACCAAAAAGGAGGACTTAATTATGCAATTAAAAGAGAAGCTCAAAACCCAAATTGAACCAATGCGTGAGAATGTGAGATCACTTATTAAAAATCATGGGGATAAAGTTATCTCCGAAGTGACAATCAGGCAGGCATTTGGTGGAGTAAGAGGTGTGAAATGTCTTGTTTGTGACACTTCTAATCTTGACCCAATGGAAGGTATCAGGTTTAGGGGATATACGATTCCAGAAGTTAGTGAAAAATTGCCAAAAGCTTCTGGCGGAAAACAACCTCTGCCAGAAGGTATTTTTTATTTATTGATGGTAGGGGAATTGCCAACTGAGAATGATGTGAAAGAGATTACCGCAGAATGGCAAAAGCGTTCTAAACTGTCTGATTATCTTATAACAATATTGGAATCAATGCCTATAGAAATGCACCCTATGACGCAGTTTTCTATGGGTATTCTCGCGATGCAGAAAGAATCTATTTTTGCAAAAAAATACAGAGAGGGGATTTCGAAATATGAATTATGGGATCCGATGTTTGAAGATGGAATGAATTTATTAGCTAAGTTACCAGCACTTGCGGCTTACATATATAGAAAAAAATACAAGAATAATGAGCAGATAAAACCGGATACCGCATTAGATTGGGGTGGAAATTTTGCTCATATGATGGGTGTGGAAAATCCTGAATATAAGGAATTAATGAGGCTATACCTTGTTCTTCATTGTGATCATGAAAGTGGAAATGTAAGTGCTCATACTACCCATCTTGTAGGTTCTGCTCTTTCGGATGCATATTACTCTCTTTCGGCTGGAATTGATGGTCTTGCCGGTCCACTACACGGGCTTGCAAACCAGGAAGTATTGCGCTGGATTATGAGTGTAAAGGAAAAATTAGGTGGTGGTGTTCCAAGTAAAGAACAACTTACAAAGTTTTTATGGGATACTCTTAATAGTGGACAGGTAATCCCCGGATATGGGCATGCTGTATTGAGAGCTACGGATCCACGATATATGGCTCAACGTGAGTTTGCTTTAAAATATTTACCTGACGATGAGACCTTTCAAGTAGTCAGTATGCTTTATGAAGTTACACCGGATATTTTGAAAAAACATGGAAAGGCGAAAAATCCATGGCCTAATGTAGATGCACATTCCGGATGTTTGCAGGTTTATTATGGTGTTACCGAATACGATTTCTATACTGTACTTTTTGGAGTATCCAGAGCAATTGGTGTCCTATCACAATTAATATGGTCACGAGCATTGGGACTTTCAATTGAAAGACCAAAATCTGTATCTACTGATTGGCTGTTAGATCAAGTAAAATAGAATTATTGATCAAATTAGGAAATTAACTTCAATTGATGATTTATTTGACATTGCTGTGAAAAAGTTATAAAACGGGAGTTAATGCCAGGCACATATAAAAGCTGAATCGGTAAAAGAAGATAATTATTTATTAAATGTTCTAATGTATATTAATTTTAAAATATTTAATAAAATGATCATAACAATTATTCAAAGGGGGTAAAATTGAAATATAAACTATTGGAAATACCAATATATGGGGAGAGAGTAGAATTTAAAGACGGTGAAATATCTGTCCCGAACAATCCAATAATTCCATTTATTGAGGGAGATGGAATCGGACCGGATATTTGGAAAGCTACAAAAAGTGTCATTGACGCTGCAGTGAAGAAAGCATATAGCGGGGAAAAAAGAATTGAATGGTTCCAAATTCATGCGGGATTATCTGCTTTAAAAAAGTACGGAAATGATGATATTTTGCCAGAAGATACTTTAGAAGCGATTAAAGAATATAAAGTAGCTATCAAAGGACCTTTGACAACACCGGTTGGAAAATTCGATTATGTCTGTTTACAATGTGCAAAGGAGCAAGATGGAATCGATGGTGAACGCCCTGAAAAATGTATAAAATGTGGTTCCGAATTCGTTACTCCAAGATTCCGTTCTCTAAATGTAGGGTTACGACAAATATTAGATCTGTATGCATGTGTAAGACCAGTAAGGTGGTATAAAGGTGTTCCCAGTCCTGTAAAAGCGCCAGAAAAATTGAATGTCATTGTTTTTCGTGAAAATACTGAAGATGTGTATGCAGGGATTGAATTTCAGGAAGGTTCAGATGATGCAATTAAACTGATTAACTTTTTAAAGAGCGATTTAAATAAAAACATTCGTAAGGATAGTGGTGTTGGTATAAAACCTATATCAATAACCTGTACAAAGCGGTTAGTGAGAAAAGCGATTAATTATGCCATCGAGAATAATAAACCTAATGTAACCCTGGTTCATAAAGGTAATATTATGAAATTTACGGAAGGTGCTTTCCGGGATTGGGGATATGAACTGGCAAAAAGTGAATACAGGGATAAAATTGTAACAGAACAGGAATTGTGGGATGATTATAATAGTAAAATGCCCGAAGGGAAGATTTTGATAAAAGACAGGATCGCGGACCAGATATTTCAACAGGTATTACTCCGTCCTGATGAATACAGCGTTCTTGCAACTCCTAATTTAAACGGAGATTATTTATCTGATGCATGTGCAGCGCAGGTTGGTGGACTTGGTCTTGCTCCCGGTGCAAATATCGGTGATGAATTGGCACTTTTTGAAGCAACGCACGGGACTGCACCGAAGTATACAGGAATGGATAAGGTGAACCCCAGCTCTCTGATTCTTTCCGGTGTAATGATGCTCAGGTATTTAAACTGGGATGAAGCTGCTGAAATGATTGAAAATTCACTTGAGAAAACAATTTCTGAAAAAACGGTTACTTATGACTTAGAACGACAGATGCAAGGAGCAGTAAAACTTAAAACGTCTGAGTTTTGCAGTAAAATAGTTGAAAATATGTGAAAGAGTTTGATTCTATGAAATCAAACGAAGATTATTTCGTTGTAGCTGAAGAATATAAAATGGAAGGCAAGCTAGGCAAAGCCATAGAACAGTACCAACAAATATTGGAAAAGGATCCGGATAATATTAGGGCATTAATGAATTTGGGGAGACTGTATTATATGCTGGGACACATGAAGAAATCAATTGAAGCCTATGAAAAAGTGGTGGAGTTGAAACCTGATTATTGTTTTGCATTGTATAGACTTGGAATTTCTCATTATCGTGCTGTTCATTTTAGAAAGGCAATTGAAATTTTTCAGAGGGTGACTCGACTTAACTCTGAATTATACATGGCGTATAATTGGATGGGTTTATGTTATTATCATATAGGGAAGGAAGATAAAAGTATAGAATCTTATATAAAATTTTAGAAAAAGCTCCTGAACCCTTAATCGTAAATTACCATCAGGCAATAGCCTACAAAGCAATAGGTGAGTACGATAAAGCGATAGAAAATCTCAATGAACTAATTAAGAGCAATCCTGAACATGTCTCTGCCCATTTTCATCTTGGAATTGCCTATTTTCGCAAATATGAGATATATAAAGCGATAGATTTGTTTAAAAAAGTCTTGAAACTTGATCCGAAGCATAAAGGCGCTGCCGAGTATATTGAAAGGTTAACGGATGTTACACCAATATAAAAAGTAGAAAACGCTGTTAGTATTTTCATGTCACTTAATAAAATTTTAATACAATAAG
>DAOUYY010000127.1 GCA_030665885.1 Fidelibacterota bacterium | reverse complement strand
GTTACACATTAATTCACCTTCAACTACTTGCTCCAAAGGATTAAAGAGCCTGATAATCAGTTTGTTTTCATTTTCTCCTTTCTTTATGGCACTGATAACCAAACTATCATTATTCGATTTTAAGCAGAGCAAGCCTTTTTCTCCTTCCATGCCACCATTGTGTTTTCCGGTTGCTACTACTTTCAAAATTGTATTGAATTGTTCTGCTTGTTTGAACAGGAAACCGATTGTCTTGTTATGGTATGGCAGGAATGAATAATGAAAATCGAAATATCTCAAACATTGAGCTTCCGGAGTGAATATCATAGGACCAGCATCGCCCTCTCTTGTAAGTAAATCATTCCTTGCCAACCACCCAGTAGCACGGAACAAGGTAAGAGCAATTTTGTGGTCTTCTATTATTTCGTATTCAGCTAACCCCTGGCTAATAAGCGCTGCCCCCCTGTTTCCACCATCAAGATAAACAAAGGAATTTAACGGTAGAGTAGTCACCGGTACAGATTCCCGTGCTCCAATCATTATTTGTTTAATGTTGTCCGGAAGCTCTGCTGGATAAGGCGAAAATGAAATGGGGCTCTTAACGACATCAAATGGTCTGTCGGAGGCTGAATAATTTGCGCCTGCGAGAGTAGGAAATACTATCCTTAGCCGATGATCTTTAACAACATTTTTTAGATTCGTATGAAAATCCACGCGCGGCAAATTGGATTCGAGCTTAACATAAGTAACGATAGGAAATCGGCGAGTTACCTTGCTGCGCCTTTTTCGATTTTTAACCAATGCTATGGGAATATCCATTGATAATTCTATTTTAAACATTGCCATTAAAGGTCCCTGATCAATCAAAGTGATACGGGCTTTTGAATCTAAGCTGGAAATTATATTGTCTTCAGGAGGAAATGAATAGTTGTATGTATCGCCACTATCTGCTCCATCTTCGAAATAGGCGATGGAGTTGTACTTGCACCCTGTTTCTTTATCAATAACGGTTATACTGCCATTGTCTTCGATCTTAACTTCAAGATATTTATTCTCCATTACATAATTTTCGAGGGAAACCTTCACCACGTCGAGTAAAGACATACCGGCATGTTTTTTATGAATGTAATAAGTTTTATAGCCTACCCCTGGAACTGATCTGGCAAAAATGTAAACATTTGTTAATTCTCCATCTTTTCTGCCAATTTGGTATGGAATAGGATTATTTGTATTAGCTTCACATATTGAAAAATCATCATTGACTTTTAACGCGACTTTAACGATACCATCTCTTTTCCAGGGAGAAGGATTAAAGACTACTAAATTATTTTCATGTTGTGTGTCAATATTATCACTTATTATTATCAGAGTTTTGTTGATTATTTTTTCAGATGCTTGTTGACTCCGTTTGAATCTATCTTCCATGTTACTATGAACGTCGTCAATGCTGACCCCACAAATATTATCATGGGGATGATTTTTAAGTAACTCCTTCCATGAAAAATCTATCAATTGTCGGGGATACTCACCACCCAGGGTCCACAATAAACTGGACATCGGTTCTGCCCATTTTAGGAGTTGATTTTCACATTGTCTATTCATTTGTTTGAGATACATGCGGGCAGAAAGCGTTCCGGGAAAAACAGAAATGTAGCAACCGTTGTTTTGTTCACCCGTTAATATTTCTAATGGTGGATTCTTTTTCTGGACAGCTTGTAAATATTCCTCAGGGGTTGTTTGAATTAGTTGAATGTTTTTTAATTCTTCATTAATCCTTCTTATTATTGGAAGAACATCATCGGGTACCATCTCCTGATCGTAACCATTCATTAGCAAAACGTTATTTGTGGTAGCAAAGTGGGATAATTTTTTAACTTCGTTCACAATCCTTTTCTGAGCGATCTCCGAATATTCTGCCAAACGCATGGCATTTCGATAACTATTCAGCAAATAGATAGATGTAACTTGTGAGCCATCAGGTGATTTCCAGATGTACTCTGAATGAATATGCTCGGGACCCACCTCTATTCCACGCCATAAATAAACGCTATTTATATTAAAACCTTTATGTATTTGTGGTGCCTGGGAAATTTGGCCGAAATTATCCAACAACCAGCCAACCTTCATTACTCTGCCTAATTTTTTTGCCATTTTGTGACCGATGATAATGTTTCGCAGCAAAGATTCTCCGCTCACTAACCGCCAATCTGGCTGAAGATAATAGGGACCAACCAACAATCTCGATTGGCTAACATATTTTTTTAATTTGTTTTCTGCATCTGCTTTTTCTTTTTGCGGGAGTTGGTGTAAATAATCCTCGATCATTAAGGTTTGTCCATCCAACACAAAACAATAATCAGTATATTTATTTAGCAAATCGAACAACGAGTTGAAAAAAGGGATTAACCATTCGGCTGTATATTTACTGGTCAGAAACCATTCACGATCCCAATGGGTATGTGAGATTATATGGGCAGTATTGAGCATATAACTTTCTATTAATTCTAATTAGTAAACATGATTGATTATTGTGAAATAGCAACCCCAATATGTGAATCAGCCATCCCATAGTACATGAACCATTTACCTTTAAAATAAGTGAATCCTTCCACGAAGACTACATTAGATACCTGTCCGGTTTTTTCGCTTATTTCTTGAGGAGAAAAAAATGGAGCACTGCATCGATACAATAATTTTTTAGGATCTTCTTTTGAAAAATAGGCGTAACCTGTTCTGTAAATCCGCCCCTTATCAGTTTTTTCTGCTCCATTATAAATCACTAGAATTCCTGTATCAGTAATGATTGGTGTAGGTCCACATTCTGTTATGACGCTGTCAAATTTATGTTCACGTCTTGGTAAAACATAATCCTCCTGTTCCAGTTTCCAATTTATTAAGTCTGTCGAAGAAGCTAACCAAGCTCCATATTCACCAAAATACATGTAATATTTTCCCTTTATTTTTTGAGGAACAATTACTCCTGCTTTTGTCCAACCTAGTTTGGGAAATAGAGGTCCCTGTTTAGTCCAGTTGTATAAATCCTTTGAGGACGCTAAACATAACCGGGCAGTTTTTCCATCATAAGCAGTATATGTTAAGTAATAGGTGCCTTCGATTTTTACAATTCTTGGATCTTCGCACCCTCCTGGCAGTTCGTAAGGTTCAGTAGGCTCTAACACAGGTTTTTCTTCTTTTTTAAAATGAATACCATCTTCGCTCAAAGCCAAACCTATTCTCGAAGTTCCGTTCCAGATACCGATACCTGTACTATCTTCAGCCCGATATAACAGAGCAATTTTTCCATCTACTTCAATTGATGTAGGATTAAAAACATCTTTTGACTCCCAGTATAGCTCAGTGGGAGATAAAATGGGGTTTTCTAATGCCCTTTCTATTTTTTCAAAAGGTAAACTGAATTTACTTGCAACATTTTGAGACGAATTCGAACAGTTAATAAAAGCACATGCTATTATTAATATCCAGAATGTTCTTAAATATTTCACTTTAGTAATTATTTAATCCTCTTTAAAATAATTTTTGAATCAACCAACTGGTAACAATCATCAAAAAGAAATATCCAACTAAAATTAAATACTTTGGAATCCAGGCTCTTTCTCCTTTTAATAATTCTGTATTCCAGATAATGTATTTGCTGATTTCGCTATATATTGGCTGTCTGTCAAACAGACTTACGAAAAGAGCGACAAAAATACTAACCAAACAGCCAAAGCAATTCCACCACAGCCAAAAAATTTCCTGAAACCAGAAATGGAGTACTAAATTGAACAACACACCCGAAATGACCCCAATAAAAACTCCTCTCGCAGTTGTTCTTTTGAAGCCTACTCCTAATAAAAATGCAGCCAGTATAGGACCATAAAAAGCAGAGCCTACAATTCCGATCGATTCGATGACAGTGCCAGATATGTTTCCAACATAGAATGCCAATAGAGTAACGATAACACCCCAAGTTACTGTGCTAATTTTACTCAATCGCAAAAATGAGATTTTATACTTTTTCTTTTTTAGGACTAAGGGTTCAATAAAATCTTTCATTGAAGCTGCGCTTAAAGAATTAATAGCAGAGTCCAGGGAAGACATTGCAGCAGCAAGAACGGCAACAAATATTAATGCCTTAAATCCGTGGGGAATATTATTCATAATGAAGATCGGTACCATGTAATCCACTTTTGGCATTGAATGTACGAGGTTCGTGAATTGTACATGTTCAATTGCGTAAGCACCGATAGAAAGCCCAATAAAGATGTATAATAAACTTAAAGGAAAGCGAAAGAATCCATTAAATATTAATGAATTCCGTGTGTCTGTTAGAGTTGCGGCACTTAACTCTCTTTGGGTTTGAGTTTGATCACAGCCATAATAGGAAGATAATAAAAAGAATCCTCCAATTACCTGGGGCCAAAAAGAGAATTCAACACCATCTCCCAACCCTGTATGCCTAAAATCAAGTATCTGCAATCTAGCTGGCATTTTTGTTGCGACAATTTCTTTAAACAAGCCAAACCCGCCAACTTCGTAAATAGAATAGCCAGCAATCAAAAAGGCGCCCATCAACAGAATTCCCATTTGTAACACATCACTGTAAATAACTGCCTTTATTCCGCCGAGTGTATCATATATTAACGTTATCCCACCAATAAGCAAAATAGTTGTCCATAAAGGCATTTTTAATACTGTTGATAATACAATGCCCGCCATATAAAACCCTATGGCTGTAGCTAATCCTCGGCTTAATAAAAACATTGAGGAAAGAAGATATTTTACAGAAGGATCAAATCGTTTCTCAAGATATTCATAGACAGAAATTAGTTCCAGTTTTCTAAAAAAGGGGATTAAAAAGACCATGATGAAAATCATGGCAATGGGTAGGATGAATTCTCCCTGAAGTAACTTCATGCCACCGCCTTGTTTCAGGGCAACAAAAGCAGGGACGGACATAAATCCGATTGCCGAAGTTTGTGTGGCAGCAGTTGAGATACCAATAGCCCACCATGGCATCTTTCTGTTTCCTACGAAATAATCCACTTCACTTACTTGTCCTTTACTTAATCTCCAGCTCATATAGATAAGAACAGCAAAATAAATAACAAAAATCAAATAGTCTAGAGAGTTTAAGTTTCCGATTTGCTCCAATATACTATCCTCGTTAATCGAAATTAGTTATGTGAACATATCCAATTTTCTTATAAAAACATGCCGAGATTTTCTTTTCTACAATTTACTGCTAATACTATTAGAGCGAAATTGTCATACTATCCGATTTCCCAGATAATATTTCTGACTTCAAAATAACTTTTTTAGGCTCTCTAATCCCTTTTTCAATCAATTGTATTAGCAGTTCTGCAGACTTTTCTCCCATTTTATATATTGGTTGCTCAACTCTTGTAAATAAAGTTTCAGCAAGATTAGGAAGTATATGATTATCATAGGTGACTAAGGTGATATCGCCGTGGACTCTTTTACCCAACTTTTTAAATGCTAAAATTGCTCCCTTTGCTAAAGTAGCATTTAAAGTAAATATTGCATTGAAGGAGGTATTAGCTTCTAAAAATCTCGTTATCATATCAATGTCACCTGCATCGATTCTTCTCTCATCACATTTAAACACCAGATCAGGATTAAACGGAAGATTATTCTCCGCCAATGCGTTTTTATAACCAGCAATCCTGTCTTCAAATGAGGAACAATCCATGCCTATTAAGACTACTATATTTCGGTGACCTGATTTGATAAGTTTAGTGGTCATTTTGTAAGAACTATCTACATTGTCAGATAAAACGCAACTACAATGCATTTTGCGCAAATACTTGTCAATTAAGACAAAAGGGGTGTCTCGATTAACTAATTTTTTTAGAATTCGAGCATTCTTTTCTTCATAATTTTCACCGACAATTGGTGAAATGATGATTCCATCAACACGTTTTTTTAATAGTAGGGAAATGTAACCCATAGCCTTTTCAAAACTCTGATCATGATTGCCCAGGATTAAACTATAACCTCTGGAATGCAGATAATCTTCTATACCACGAACGATCGTATGACCAAATTCGTTTGACACATCGGGAACTACCATTCCTATTAGCTTTAGTACAACAGGTGCATTTCCTCTTCCCCACAGACTTTTGTGGCTGACGTATGTTCCCCTCCCCCGTTCTCTAAATACGTATCCTTCTTCAACCAATTTGCTAACTGCTTTGTTTACGGTTATCAGGCTACAATCGTAATTGCTAACGAACTCTTTCTCAGCAGGTATTTTCTCACCAGGTTTCCATTCTCCTGCAATAATCTTTTCTTTTAATAGTTCTTTTAGCTGGTAGTATATTGGGACAATACTTGATTTATCTATTCTCCACATTTAAAATTCGCCTCGTCTATTTTTTCTGTGCCTTTATAAGTAGAATAATATATGTGAATATATTCAATTTAATAGAGTATAAGAAATTAAAAATAAACTGTCAAGTGTTTTTTTATTTGACAGCACCACTCCCCCGATTTTTATACTTCATATTTTATAATTTCCTGATAAATATGCTATCTGTAGCGGAATAAAGATGAAAAAGCATCATCTCCAATTTGTAAATTTTGCATATTAAATTGTGATGAAACGAATTAATCCCAGGGGGAAATTACTTATAAAAAAATCCCCTAATATAGATGCCTTTGGCACAATCCAAGTTCAATTGTTACCTAAAGAAGTTGCCGGATCACGTAACAAAGCCCGAAAGTCGATTTATATATGAAGTAGTATTAGGTTTATTTGAGTCACAGAATAACAACGAATTAGATCGCCATTCACATTCAGGATAAGATACGTTTGAAGAAGACTCTTGAGAGGTTTCGCAGACATTTTCAGAAAAGAGATTTTTGGGGGGCGCTTGATAGAAGATCAATTAGTTACCTTAAGACGAATGTTAAAGATAGGAACTATGTCATAGTAGATTTATCAGATATTATAAAGAGATGTCCAATTTGTATACCTTCCGAAGTCCAGACAGGAAGGGATTTTTATTGAAGCTGCCGAACTCTACCAACTGAGCTAACTCGACACTTTTAAAAAGTGGTATAACCATTTAGGAATACCATGAGAATTTCCGTATCCAGCAGGTATCCGGTTTCCGATTATAATATATGTTAATATATGTCAATATTTGCAAAGTTGTGGAGAAAATACTGAACATAGTAAATTCATGTAACTCACTGATATTTACGGGAATTAGAGTTGTGGCTCGGGACAGAATTGAACTGCCGACACAGGGATTTTCAGTCCCCTGCTCTACCGACTGAGCTACCGAGCCACTGCTAAAAAGCGGGTGTAATTTATCATATAAAAAATTAAATGAAAATAA
>DAOUYY010000113.1 GCA_030665885.1 Fidelibacterota bacterium | reverse complement strand
GCTCTGCATTTTCTGTGATAAAAATTACATTAACATCGCACCTCAGGCGAATATTCTTGACTATTCTGGAGAATATTCCCCTGATTATTCTATATTAAAATTAATTGATGGTAATAAATCAAGAGGTAGCGGTAAATGGGTAGGCGAGGTAAGCGATAGTCTGCATTGGGTAGAACTTGACCTGGGGAAAATTTATCCAATTACTCATTACCAGCTTTTCCATGGATTTTACTGCGGAGACCCGGATTATCTAAACACTAAAGAATTTACTATTTACTCACGCAGTGATACCTCTGAGCAGTGGCAGGAAGATTTTCATGTTATTAATGAAAAATATCAGGCAAGGGATAATTTATGTACATTTGAGACACTTAAGAATATCCGTTATGTGCGATTTGAAGTTCCCCAGGCAAACCATGTGATAGACGATAATATTTTACGTCAGCCGGAGTTTGAAATATATATCGAGGATACAACCGCAACTACAATCAATAGTAATTCTTATTTTGTCCCAAAATCCTTTAAACTCTTTCAAAACTACCCCAATCCCTTTAATCCAAGTACCACAATTATATTCTCGATCCCTTATCAGACTGATGTTAAATTAAAAATTTATAATCTTCTGGGTAAGGAAGTCTTAACTCTATTAGATCGGCAAATATCTCCTGGAAATCATTCAATCGAATTCAATTCTCATATACTACCAAGCGGAATCTACTATTATAGATTGGAAACCAATTACTACTCGACAACTAGGAAAATGACTCTTATGAAATGAGAAAAAACTTCAAACTAATATCATAAATTATCTTCTGGGAATTTTAAGAAAATACATTATATTATTAATGGGGTTTGAGAATTAAAGGTAGTGCTAAAAAGTTCAATTTCGAAGTCTAATAATGGATAAAAAGAACATCAGCCATTTGGTTGTGATTTGTTTAGCTATTTTTACAATAGGAATTCTTTTATTTGGCAAATATTCACCTACTAATTCAAAATTAGTTACAATTTGTATAACTGGTTCTGATAATCAGGAAATAGAAGAGATGCTTAAAACGATTAAAGGAATTCAAACGGTTTTTATTGATGAAAAGTTGAATTTATATACATTTCGATATGATTCGGGTAAAATGGATACAAATAAAGTAAAAAGCCAACTTGCCGGGTTAGGTTTAAAAATTGTCCCCCTGAAATCTATTAAACTGCTTGATAATAATTCTAAGAAAGGGAACTCAAAGTTATTTTCTGTTAGAATATCTTCAGCTTCAGATAATAAATAAAATTTTAAAATAAATCTTTTCTGAAAGAACGCTGCTATTAGACTCCCTCTCTATTTAAAAATATATAACAAAGAGAAATGTCACCCCGTTGGGGTTAAATAATATACTTTTATTTACTACTACAAACATTTTCCCAGAGGGATGTCTTTGACACACTCCTTCGACCCAAAGGGTCTCCTACGGAGGAGTTCATTTCCTTTTAAAATACCTTCATTTTTTAGTCCAAGCGGGGTGATATATTTATGGTAGATTACATAACCACTATTAATCTCAGTCTCGGAGGGATAATATATGTCTAAACCAAAAAATAAATTCACCCAATGTGAAAACATAATCATTCATATATTTTAAACTAAACGGATCGACATCAATGCAAATAACACTCTCTAACTCCAATTAATTCGATAGATTAAAACATACTACCTACAGATTTTTCACTTCATAGTCCATTCTGCTTTATTAAAGTTTGAACTCAAAATCCCAGCGGGATGATATGTTTGTAGAATAAAAAGTAAGACAATATCAGTTCCATGCCAGAGGCATCCCTTTGGGAAAGGAACGACATGTTCGTAGAATCTCATATATTTTTCAGCAATCTTAATACAATTCCATTAGAAGCAAAGAAATATTTATTCACTTCTTTAAAATCCATATCTTTAAGCAGCGCTTCTAAACCACCAAATGAAATATATTTTCTAAAGTGCCTGTAATGATCGTTGCCAGCAATCCGTTCAATTAAACGAATTATTGATTTGGAAATTATAGATGTGTTTTCATCAATGTTGAAATCTATGATCATTATGAACCCATTTTTAGAAATTACTCGATTCATTTCATGAATTATATTCTCAGCTGTTTCTCTGTTTTTTTCATGCAGTCCAAATGTAATCATTGCCATATCAAATGATTCATTGTTAAAGCTCATATCAGCTGCATCTTCTCTAATGCAATTAGGTTTATACTTACCGATCCTTGAAATAATAAGCATTTCATCAGAAATATCAATACCTGAGACATTAAATCCGTGTTTCTTGAGTAATTTTAACTGATTGCCTGTACCACAACATACGTCGAGAATTGATTTGAAATTATATTCTTGAGCAATTTCAAGAACTTTATACCTTATTAATTTGACAAATGGTAAAAGGAGTAAATCATAAAAACTGGCAATCGAATATTCAATCATGATGTTTTCTCATTAGTAAATAACTTGAAGAATATGACAAAACGATCTCTGGAAGTTGTTATTTCAAAGCCGATTCTCTATGCCGATCAGCAATTAATTGTCCATTAACTCCAACATTCTCAGGAGGATTTTCATGTATAAGTACGACAATATGCTCTATTCTATATACTTCAGAAGCAATATCACTGAGCCTTTTTACCAGTTCTCTCTTTTTTTCAATTTGTATCGGTGGACCTTCTATCATAATTGTTGGCATGATCATTCACCTCCTTTCTTCTGATTTTAAGTAGTTAGCAATTTAAAACTTTTTTATATTAATTTTATGTGAGGCTCCGGATTCAGGGTTTATGGAAGTACAAATGCTTGGATTTTTATGTGCCCGAAGCGAGATTTGAACTCGCACCCCGAAAATCGGGACTAGGTCCTGAACCTAGCGTGTCTACCAATTCCACCACCCGGGCTTCAATTAACGATTAAATTTAAATATCACTTTTGTCTTCTCCAAGATTTACTGTTGCAAATTCTCTATAGTTGGCTTAATTTTTTCGCCGTGAAGAAGAATGAAGAAAAAAATATTACAACTAATCGTAAAGCTTTTCATGACTATACAATACTTGAAAGGATAGAAGCCGGTATTGAACTTAAGGGAACTGAAGTAAAATCACTTAGAGCAGGTCACGGTAGTTTGAAGGAAAGCTATGCTAAAATTGTAAATGGAGAAATTTTTTTAATTAAGAGTCATATACCTTTATATGAGCATGGTGGATTTGATAATCATAAACCTGAGCGAGATAGAAAACTTTTACTTCATAAAAAAGAAATTCGCAGATTAAAGCGTAATGTTGATATTAAAGGAGCATCTCTTATTCCGCTGAAAATGTATTTTAATAACATGGGAAAAGTTAAAATTGAACTTGGATTAGCAAAAGGTAAGCGTCAATATGATAAACGTGCCGCCCTTGCCGCCAGAGATGCTAAAAGAGAAATTGATAGACTAAGAAAGGATAGTTATTGATATGTTTCCTCCAATTAATGAGCAGTTAGAAGTTATTAAAAGAGGTATTGAAGAACTAATTTCTGAAGAAGAGCTAATAAAGAAACTTGAAATGTCAATAAAAACAGGTGAGCCGCTTCGTGTGAAACAGGGATTTGATCCCACTGCGCCGGATATTCATCTTGGACATACTGTTGGAATCAGAAAATTGCAGCAGTTCCAGGAACTGGGGCATAAAATTGTACTGATAATTGGAGACTATACCGGTATGGTAGGTGATCCAAGTGAGAAAGATGAGACTCGTCCTCGTCTTTCACATGAGAAAATAATGGAAAATGCCAGAACATACGAAGATCAATTTTTCAAAATTCTGGATAGGAATCTCACCGAAGTACACTATAATGGTGAATGGTTTTCAAAGATGAAATTTTATGAGATTATGAACCTTGCCTCTAAATTCACAATTGCAAGGATTCTGGAAAGAGATGATTTTTCTAAACGCTATAGAGAAGAAAAGCCAATAAGCTTACATGAATTCTTTTATCCCCTGATGCAGGGTTACGATTCTGTTGCGATAAAATCTGATATCGAAATAGGGGCTACAGAACAGAAATTTAATTTATTAGCTGCACGCCAGGTTCAGAAAGAGTATGGGATTGAACAACAGGTCGTTTTGACTCTCCCTGTGTTAGAAGGTCTGGATGGAAAGCAAAGAATGGCAAAAAGTTTGGGTAATTATGTTGGGATTGACGATCCTCCTGATGAAATGTATGGTAAAATAATGTCAATTCCGGATAACCTGATTTTGAAATATTTTACACTAATTACCGATTATTCTCTTCAGCAGTTAAAGGATGAAGAAAAGCGATTGAGTGATCCTGATGTTAATCCGATGAGTATAAAGAAGGAGTTAGCACGAACAGTAGTTGCAATGTATCATTCTCAAGAGGATGCATACTCTTCGGGAGAAACTTTTACACAAGTTTTCAGCAAGAAAGAACTCCCTGAAGATATTAAGAAGATTCGTGTAGATAAAGGTGTGGAGTCTCTTCTCTTGGTTAAACTTTTAGCTGATAATTGTATTGTCACATCAAATGGTGAAGGTCGCAGGTTGATCAAGCAGGGAGCTGTAAAGGTTAATGATGAAAAAATTTCAGACATAAACTTTAAATTAAAACCCTCAAATGAATATATTATAAAGGTAGGGAAAAGAAGATTCGTAAAATTTATCACAAATTAACGCTAATACTTTTATCGTTTTTCCTTTTATTAATTTCTCTATGCTCAGGCTGTTTTAATAAACGTCCAAAATCTATTATTCTATTTATTGGAGGTGGCATGGGCATTGGACAGATCACTGCTGATTATTATTATGAGAATTCTCCTTTTCCTGAATTTCCTGTATGTGGTCTTGTAACTACTCATCCAGTAGGTGAAAAGTGGATTACTGATACGGCTGCATCAGCAACTGCAATTGCAACTGGTGTCAAAACCCAAACTGGAGCAGTGAGTATGTCGAAAGAGGGCGAAAAACTTACAACCGTTCTTGAGATTGCTAAAGATATTGGAAAGAGCACCGGTATTGTAGTTACTACCAGTATTACGCAGCCTACACCCGCTTGTTTTATTTCACATTTCGAGGAATGGGGTAAAGAGTATCAGATTGCGATACAAGAGAGTCAATCCTCTGTTGATGTTTTATTTGGTGGTGGTTTGAGATTTTTTACGAATAATACTGTTCTTGATTCTAATCTTATTGAGGGAATGGTTAAGCAAGGTTATGAATTTGTATCTAATCAGAGCCAGTTAGAGACTCTGGATACTGAAAAAGAAGATAAGATAATAGGATTATTTGCTTATGAAGCAATGAAACGGGCAGATTTGAGAAATCTTTCACTTTCATTAATGACGAGAAAAGCTATAGAAATTTTAGATAATAGTAAAAAGGGTTTTTTTCTGATGGTTGAAGGTTCTCAGATTGATTGGAGATGCCACGAGAGGGATAAAAACGGTTTTCTGGTGGAAATGAAAGATTTTACTAATGCTATTAAATGGGCGTTTGAGTATCAGAAATCAAATCCGGATGTGCTTATTGTAGTTTGCAGCGATCATGAAACTGGTGGTCTTTGTTTAGTTAAGGATTCAAATGCTCGTGGGAAAGCACGTATTAAATTTGCATCCAGGAATCATACAGCTAATATATGCCCTGTTTTTGCCAAAGGTCGAGGGCAGGATAATTTTATTGGATTTCATGACATAAGTGATATTGGCAAAATCCTTTTAAACTTAGTGAAATGATATAATTGCTATTCTGTCTTTTTGGGAAAATTAAATATCTACAAAATGCTTTATATAATGGAGTGCGAAACTGATGCTCATTCTTCAAAATGTTACAAAGAATTTTAACAGGACTACAGCTGTTGATAATTTGAGTTTCGAAGTTCCAGGAGGTTCGATTTTTGGGCTTCTCGGTCCAAATGGCGCTGGAAAAACTACTACAATTCGCATGATTATGAATATTTTAAAACCTGATTCTGGCACAATTTTATTTAAAGGTGATTCGTTTAAGAAGAGTGATTATCAAAAAGTAGGATATTTACCTGAGGAGCGCGGTTTATATCAAAAAATGAAACTCAAAGAGACTATAGTATATCTTGGAAGATTAAAGGGTTTATCCGGAACTAAAGCCGCCAAGCAAACTGATGAATTCCTGGAACGGTTTGAATTAACAGATTATGCAAATAGAAAAATAGAAGAACTGTCAAAGGGCAACCAGCAGAAAGTTCAATTTATCGTCTCAATAATTCATGATCCGATTCTGCTTATTTTAGATGAACCTTTTGCAGGGCTGGATCCAGTTAATCAATTGTTATTGAAGGAAATTATTGGAGAATTAAAGGATAAAGGTGCAACAATAATATTTTCAACACATCAGATGGAGCAGGTGGAAAAACTTTGCAATGAAATTTGTTTGATCAACAATGGTAAAAAAATCTTATATGGTAATTTAAGAGAAATTAAAAAAGAATACGGCACTCAGGTCGTTA
Organism: Fidelibacterota bacterium; assembly: GCA_030665885.1. GTDB lineage: Bacteria > Fidelibacterota > UBA2242 > UBA2242 > UBA2242 > BS750m-G69. The sequence goes on along the minus strand of DAOUYY010000113.1, from coordinate 1,458 downwards.
CTATTGAATTTCAAGGAGAAAAAGAAACATTAGAGGATTTAAAATCTCTCAGGAATTTACGTTTAGAAAATAACAGTCTTACTGGTGAAATGCCGGAGGGAATATTTTTGAATGATGTCCTTGTTGAAGTAATGAATCATGTCTCTGTTACACATTTTCATCTATTAGAACCTTCTCTCGAGCAAATATTCATTGACCAGGTGAAGGAAGAGGGCAGACCATGAAAAATGTTTTAGTAGTTATGAGATGGGAGTATTTAACTCGAATTCGCTCAAAGTGGTTTATAATATCTACAGTCATTATGCCTTTAATTATTCTTGTATCTATGTTGATACCTACACTTATAATGACTGGCCCTGATACTGAAGTAAAAGTAATTGCTATTGTGGATGCTACCAAGCATTTAGGCAATACACTAAATAAGACTTTAGGTGAAAGATATAAACTGAAAGGTGGTACTCAAAAATATCAGGTTGTACTTTTACAAGATGGAAATTTTGATGTTTTAAAAAAGCAGGCTTCCGAACTTTTAGATTCGGATGTTATTTACTCTTATCTGGTAATTCCTGAAGATGTAATGAATTCTAATGAAGTTAAGTATTATGCCAGAAATCTGGGGAATTTTAAAGATCAGGAGCAGATTTATAGGGCAGTAAATAAAGTAATTTCGAGACAAAGGATGTTAAAGGCTAATTTCGATCCGGAGGTTATCAGTTCCCTGATTCGTGAAGTAGATTTTAAGATGCTTGAAGTTGGGAAAGAGGGTGAAGAAAAGGAGCGAAGTGAAATAATTTCTTACTTAACTCCCATTATTTTTGTTATGATGCTATTTTTCGCTATTTTTATGTCATCTCAAATTTTACTTAGAAGCGTTATGGAAGAGCGCACAAATAGATTAGTAGAAATTCTTCTTTCCTCTATAACTCCTGGAGAGTTAATGTCTGGTAAAATCATTGGTTTGGGATTACTTGGATTAACACAACTTGCTCTATATTTAATTGTTGGATATTTTGCATCTTCCTATAAAGGTATTCAAATTGTAACATCGGCGAATGTAATACTATTTTTAATATATTTCGTTTTAGGATATCTATTATATGCCAGTATTTTTGCTTCGATAGGAACTATATTTAATTCTGAACATGAAGCGCAGCAGGTATCTTCTTTTCTATCAATTATTTGTGTTATACCTATAATGCTGTCTTCTTATGTTATTGCCAATCCGCAATCTACTACAACCACAGTGTTATCTTTTATACCGGTTATTACGCCTTTTTTCATGATTTTAAGAATAGGTGTTGAAATACCTCCATTATGGGAAATATTTGGTACGATTGGTGTACTCATTCTATTTGTCTGGCTGACAATGTTAGCGGCAGGTAAGATTTTTAGAGTTGCTGTTTTAATTTATGGTAAACGTGCAACGCTTCCTGAAATTTGGCAGTGGATTAGAGAATA
>DAOUYY010000112.1 GCA_030665885.1 Fidelibacterota bacterium | reverse complement strand
GGAATAGTGGATGATGTTCATCTTTTATAATTGTCAATTGTTAATTGTTGATTGTTAATGGTTAATAAAAAGTTGGAGAAATCATGATCATAGGGAAAGTTTGCGGCACCATTCATTCTACGATTAATCATGAATTTTATGACAGTAAAAAATTACTGGTTGTTGATAGACTGAATATAGAAGGAAAGCCTTCAGGAAAGTATTTAATTGCGGTTGATTCAGTTGGCGCCGGTGCCGGCGAAACCGTTCTGGTTATTGATGAAGGCAACTCTGCAAGGCAGATTGTAGAAGATGATAAAGCACCTATACGCTCCATCATTATTGGAATTGTAGATCAACTCTCTACCGAATAAATATTGAAAAAACCTTTAAATAATATATAGAAGAAATCATTTAATTATCTAACGGTCAATGCTTCACATACAACGAATGTATGTTAATAAACCTCTCACTTTTTCCAATGGGATCTCGACAAGGGACAATAATGCTTCTTAAAATCCAAAATCCTCCAATCATGTCCTAAGGATCTGTAGGAAAACTGCGTTTGCTGCTAGGTGTTCCGTGCCGAAGGCATCCCTTCGGGATAGGAACTCCTACGGAGAAAGCGATGGTTAGCATCTTACGTTAAAACTGGATAAATTTTTTCATATTCAATCTTATGACTCAAATTAAACAGTTAGAGCATAAAAAAGGCTATTTTCGCCAGTTCCAATTTCTGTAAGTCCCTGATTTTATTGGACTTATATTTTTATACAGCTGAATTAGACATGGTGCAGAAAATATTATCTTTTAGTCTAAATATTGGCATTATTCCCTTATTAAATAGAATTATCCCTATTAATATTATAAGGTGATAATTTTTATGAGGAGATAAACTTATTATGTTTCCTAGAATAGTTAGAAATAACAAAAAAAATGGTACTACCTATGAATATCTTGTTGTGAGCCAATCTGTATATAAAAAAGGGAAAGGTTCTACCACCAAAAATATTGCTAATTTGGGGAATGTCAAAAGGTTAAAACCACAAGACCTTAGCAACTTGATAGATGGATTGATCAAGATTTTTAGGATGGAAGAATATTCATTAAGTGAGGATGTAGAGATAATAGAATCTTTAGAGCATGGCAGTATAATATTTTGGAAGAAGGTCTACGACAATTTAGAATTATCCAAGATGATCAAAAGTCAAATAAGATTGAGGAATAAACGAATTTTACTTGAGGTTGAGAAATACATAGAGATGATGATCATCAATAGGTGTATTAATCCTTTAAGCAAACTTGGTATTACAAGATGGATAGAGACGACATGTTACAAAGAGATGAAAAGTTATTCACAACTTTCCCGTAATGTAACCTATTTTTATAGGAGTATGGATTATTTATTAAAGATAACAGATATGCTTGAATTAGCCATTTTTGGTAAGTTAAGGAACTTATTCAGCATAAATGTTAAACTGACTTTTTATGATATCACCTCAAGTTTTTTCTATTCAGAGAACTGTCCATTAGGAGCAAATGGTTATAGTAGAGATAATAGAGGAGATAAAGAACAGATAATTATAGGAGTTGTAACCTCTTACGAAGGTTATCCCCTGAAGCACTATGTTTTTACCGGAAATACCAAAGACGAGACTACGGTAGAGGAAGTAGTAAGTGATTTAAATTCAGAATACAATATTGATGAGACAGTTTTTGTAGGTGATCGCGGTATGATAACAAAATTGAACTTGGATATGATATTAGGACAGGGCTTCGATTATATAATGGGTGTAAAAACTCGTCAGGATGAAATATGTCAAATGCTGTTTTCAGAAGGTGACAAAGATAAAGAGCATTATGAAGAATATAAGAGCTTGAAGATCAGAGAGAAGAGAGTGAAGATAAAAGATTTTTTAATATGGAAAATAAAAGAGGTATTATCCGAAGGATCCCTTATGGGGAAGGAGAATGGTGTATCAGTAATTGATGAAAGGTTCAGTATATTAGAGGAAAAGATAAAAGCGCTAACCAATAAAGATGAAATAGAATATCACGATTTTAAGACTATTTTGATCGAAGATTCCCTTTCGGGAAAGGGAATATCTGAAGGAATTTATTCTAAAATCTGCTGGAAGATATTCAACGTAGTAAAAAGGTACGTTGGCAAGTATCAGAATGAATTAAGATATATTATATGTCTCAACGAGGAAAGAAGAGCAATTGACGTGAGGAGACGGGCTGAATATATTGCAATGTTATCTCAAAAGTTGGATGATCTATTTTCAGATATAAGCAAGAAAGAATTCCATAAGATAGAGAAATCACTTAATAAGATATTTGAAGGCTATAGAAATAAATACAGGAAATTTTTTAAGATAGAGAGAGAAAAAGAGATACAGAAAGCCGTAGGCTATAAATTGAATAAAAGGAATATAGAAAAGGAAAAAAGGCTTGATGGGATATTTATTCTTTTAACTAACAGATATGATATAGAGATTAGCAAAGTAGTAGAGTCATATAAGAATTTATCAGCATAGCGATCCCTTTGGGAAAAGAAGTTGAGATACTGTTTGATGATCTTAAGAATTTTGTAGATATTAGACCAATAAGGCATTGGCTTGAAGTGAGAGTAAGAGCCTATGTTTTTGTTTGTATTTTAGCACTATTATTGAAGCGGGTTTTTGAGATAAATTATTTGGGTGGAAATCTTTAACAGAGCCACTGGATGAGATATCTAAGTGTAAGCTGGTAAAATATAAAGTAAAGTTTTTCCAAAGGATCCCTTACGGGGCAAAAACGGAGAATAGAAGTAAAATATTACCCAAAGTTACTAATGTAAGCCCACTCCAGAAGAAATATTTTGAGATTATAGGGATTAAGAATCCAATGAGTTTAGAAAAATATATATGGTGAAGAATTAAAAATGCTAACTACCATATAAATAAGAGACTTAGACGATTTATGTGTTTAATTAGAGTATTAAAAACCGTTTTGCAATAAGCCAATCAAACTTTCCAATCATCTTAGATGAAGGAGTAAGTAATTGGTTACAGATGATAAAACCTGCTTAAATAACAGGAATCAGAAAGTGCATATATTCATTATCACAAAGGGGTGAAGTCCAATAACATGATTATTCTATCTGTATCTGAATAATTGTTTCTCATTATGAATAAAAGGATTTTCTTTTTTATTTTCATTTATATTAATACAAGGTGGAAGAAAGTAATATTTACATAAAAATGATAATACTTTTATTTTTAAGTGTTGGCATTTTCTAAAGATAGAATGAGATTTAGCTTTAAAATCGTTTTTTTAATCTGATAATTTTTCAGATTTTAGTTTTTGTATCTCCCAGGGTAAAATTAATTTTCCCGGCACGTTGAGTTCTTTTCTTACCCTCATAAAACAGATTCCCAGATATTTGTCCGTATCTTGTTTTTTTAATGCCCATTCTCTATATGGTGTATCAAAAGTATTCATTTTACTGCTGGATGATTCACGGATATATTTTTTGCCGTTTTTCTCTATAACCATTAGCATATGTGCAGAAAATATGTCTGTTTTATTTGCGAAAATAAGAGCTAAAATGTCACCGGGTTTGGCGTTTTTTTCGATCTTTACCAAGTCCTCTTTTGGAACATAATCAATAGTAATTTCCCTATCTGGAAGCACGTATCGCATGTCTGTTATCCCCTTGATTTCAAAGAACTTTTTGTGAGAGATCGTTCGCGAAACGGATTGAGTATATTTTCCACCAACAATCCTGGATACATCATCTAAAAGCCACCTGTTTTCTGGCAGCCAATCTGCCATTGTATAGTGATTCCTGGTTCGCATTCCTATTATACCATCTCTATACCGGATATGTTGAAGATTGTTAAAGAAGTTGTCCCAACTGTCTGAAATTGAAAGAGCAAGTACATGTTCACAGAAAGCCATGCAGTTTGTTTCTGCGAAATTAACTAATGGATAACTTTCCATAAGTGCATAAGGACCATCTCCAACGCATTTAAAATTGTATGGAGTACCAATGAATCTTTCCGAGTAAAAATTAATTTTCTCTGAAATTGTCATATTCCTCTGACTGGTTTCTTTTAAAAGTGTATCAATCTCAAGATTTGTCATTTCATAAAACGGTTTTGGTAAGTCTTTTTTACCTGTGCAAGCGATCTGCATTCCGATAATAATTGTGAAAAAGATTGTGATTTTCTTTAACATTTATATTTTCCTTTTATACATTTCAATTAAAATTTATATTTAACAGCATTGAAATTTACAATAACATATCATTTTCCAATAAAGAAAAGTGAATTCTATTGATGCCATGTTTTTTAGATGTTCTTTTGAAAAATTAGGCTTTTTTATGTAATAGGTAAAGTTATTTATTTTGAGGAATTTATTAAGATTAGGGAGGTTTATATTTGAAAAAATTACACAAAACAAATTCATGGAGAGACCTTGCAATAATTGCCTACAAAGCTCCATCCGATAGTAAAATCTATGGTACTTTCGATGCGGATGTTACTGAAGTAGTGAAGTATATTGAGAAAAAAAGGAAAGAGGGTATAAGACTTACGATTACACATTTTGTAACTGCTGCTTTAGCCAGAACGTTATATGAAGATATTCCGGATATTAACTGCTTTATACGACGTGGAAAAGTAGTAATGAGAGAGGATGCGAATGTATTTATAGCAGTTTCTGTTGGCGAAGGAAAAGAGATGTCCGGATTGGTTATTCCTAAAACTCAGGAATTATCAGCAACTGAAATATCGAAAATTATTACAGAGGGTGCGGTAAAAAAACGGAAAGGCAAAGAATCTGGCGTTTTTGCAGCAAAGGACATCATATCTAAAATTCCGCACTTATTAAGAAGACCTGTATTCCTTTTTATTAAGTGGTGGATTGTTGATCTTGGCTTGTATATGCCTTTTCTAAAGATTCCTCCTGATCCTTTTGGTAGTATTATGTTAACGAACATAGGCACATTGGGGCTAACTACCGGCATGGTGGCGCTTTTCCCGATTGGTAAATTACCTGCCGTTATTGCTATGGGTAAAATAGAAAAGAAGCCAGTTGTTATTGATGATGAGATAAAAATTCGCTCTATTCTACCTTTAACCGGAACACTTGACCATAGGATTGTAGATGGTGCCCAGGCAGGAGTTTTAGCAAAGGGAGCTATCGGGCGTCTTCAGAAACCAGAAGAATTGAACAAACCCAATAGAGCTGATTATTCTGGTTAATATTTTAACAATTGCTTACAGTCTATTTAGCTATTTAGCAATATTTAACTCTATTAATAATTTGAATTCTAAAAACTTTGTGGTATATATTAATTCAGGTTGTTATATTGCAATAAACATGACAAATAGGTATGGAAAATATAATAGTATGATAAAAAAATGAGATAGAGTAACCAAAAATCTTGGAGAGAGTATGAATTTATGGAATCTTTCATTGACTTTCAGAGAAGTAGCAATAGATTTTTCATTGCTAAGCCTTTTTTTAGTTTTAGGTACAGTTTTTCGAAGGTATGGTTCTTTTTTTCAGAAGTTTTTAATTCCAAATAACATTATAGCGGGATTTTTAGGTCTAATTGTAGGTCCTCAAATAATTGGATTGACAAATTTAAGCTCTGACAGGCTTGAAGTATATATTTACCACCTTTTGGCTTTAACATTTGTTGCTGTTGGATTACGTCAGGAAAAAACATCCTGGGGCAAAGGTCCTGTTAGCTTTAGTATAACGATGCTCTCATGCTATATTATTCAGGCGATTATAGGTCTTCTTGTTGCATTTGCATTTATCTATACAATTAAACCGGATCTTTTCCCTGCTATTGGGCTTTTAGTACCATTGGGCTTTGGAATGGGACCTGGAGTTGCTTCTACAATGGGCAATAACTGGGAGAATTTTGGTTTTATCGGGGGTGGAGATATTGGGCTTACTTTCGCAGCTATTGGTTATTTAATCGCAATTTTTGCCGGATTGGCTCTTATCAGGCGTGGTATAAAAAATAAAGAGACTAAATTGATAAATGGACTCGATAGTATAACAAATGACGTTAGAACAGGAGTAATTAAGGAAGGCAAACCTAAAGTTGCAGGTTTTTTGACTTTATCACAGGAAGCGATTGAACCGCTTGCGTTTCAACTTGGACTGATAGGTATAGTTTATTTAATAACCTTTTATGTAGTTCTTGGATTAACAACTTTGATGGAGAATGCTGGATTAGGTGGGTTTGTTGCAACCGTTTGGTCTTTTCATTTTGTAGTTGCTTTGTTAGTTGCAATTAGTGTCAGAAAATTAATGGATATTACGAAAAAGAGCTATTTAATAGATAAAGGGCTTATGAATAGAATGGCAGGAGTATGTGTTGATTATCTTGTTGTTGGGGCAATCTGTGCGATAAGTCTACCTATTATCTGGAAACTCTGGCTTCCGATATCGATAATATCTGTTCTTGCAGGAATTGGAACTTACATGGTTATTCGTTTTACTTCGACAAGAGCGTTTGATGATTATTACTTCGAGAGATTTATTTCTCTTTTTGGTGAAATGACCGGTACTCTCAACTCAGGTTTAGTGCTGCTTCGAGTTACCGATCCCGGATATCGTACTTCTGTAGTTGAAGATCTTGTTTACGCTAGCGGTATAGCACTTGTTCTTGGATTTCCATTGTTAATATTACTTAATGTACCCATGAATTTTTTCAATAACAGCCTTACCGGATACTGGATCACTTTGGGACTGATAATCGTGTATTTAATCATTTTATGGGTTTTTTGGAGATTGATAGGTTTTATTAAATTTAAAAAACCTGCAGAAATTTCTAAAGTTGAAAGAAAATAGAAGTTTCGTTTGTTGTAGTTACAATGATATGTTTAATTGGAGGGAAACGCACTGATTTTTCTAATTACGAAAATAACCGTTTATTTAAACTGCCCTCTTATAATGTTATCATATAATTAAAATCAGGAGGAATCTTATGAAATCAAAGTTATTTGTGTTAATGCTTATGATAAGCTCATTATTTGCTCAAAGTGAAGTAAATCAATTGCTTCCGCCCTCTTCTGTCGCAGTAACTGATAACGCACTGTCTATTTTTGCAAATCCGGCAGCATTAGGTTACAGATCAGGGTTTCAATCTTTTGTGTTGCTTCCCTTTGAAGAAAATGGATTTACAAACGAATTTGGTGCCTATTACATGATTGGAAATCTTGGATTTGGAGGCGAGTGGCTAAAGAATCCTGAAGGTTTTTATCAGAGATGGCATTTATCGTTAGGAGTACCTGTATGGCGCTGGGTGAATATCGGAGGGACATATCGCTGGTTCGGCACTGTGGAAGATAATCCGGAATATGATTTTGGAGCTATTGCTCGACCATTTCCATGGATTTCTATTGGTTCAGTAATTCGTAATATTGGAGAAGCAAACAATTTACCTCAAACAGGGGAATTTGGAATCGGATTAAGACCTTTTGGGGAGCGGTTTACTATTGCCGGTGATATTTGTAAGGATATTCAGGATTCGGAGAAAGATCTTAGTAAAAGAGTCTATATTGACTTTGAACCGATTCGAGGTATTATTCTTTCTACTCTTTATTTCCCCGATGAAAAGGATTTACGGTTAGGACTTAATGTTAATATGTTATCATCCGGCGTTGGATTATCTTTGTTTAATAAGTCAGGAGATGGCTTGACAGGAGGTTCTGCATTTATCCACTCTACATCTCATCGCTATCCAACTGTTTTTAAGAAAAAAGGTGCACTTGTTCTGAAAATGAATATTGGTGGGATGATACAAGAGGAAACTATACCATTTTCACGTGGCAAGACTAATTCTTTAAAAGGAATTCTAGATCGATTTAAACAAATTGGGGAAAATCCTGATATTCAAGCTATGCTGATTGGATTTCAAGGTCTTGAAGTCGGTTTTGCTAAGATGACTGAAATACGGAATGCAATTTTAGGGGTACGTGAAAGTGGTAAAAAGGTTTTTTGCTATATGGAATCCTTTGGTAACGGTGGATATTATCTGGCTACAGCTTGTGATAAAATATTTCTGAATCCT
>DAOUYY010000192.1 GCA_030665885.1 Fidelibacterota bacterium | reverse complement strand
GTCCCAGGGAATGTTTTTTCTACAAAATTTGAGTATATAATTAGTGCCGTAATAAAATAGACTGCTCATAAAAAGCGCTCCAAGAGGAGAAGCCCATCCTGATATATCGGGATTGCTAAAAAAACTACCACGAACAAATTTTAACTCTCTTACCATCTGATTTAATTACAAATGCCCCGTTCAAATCGGTACGATGTATTTTTGTTTTTAAAGAATCATATTTTGTAATTGTTACCATTGATGGGTGATTGAATTTATTTCTCTGCCCAACAGAAATCAGGGCATATTCGGGTTGGACATATTTAATAAATGGAAAAGTTGAAGAAGTTCGGCTGCCATGGTGAGGAACTTTTAATACTTCCGAAGCAAGAAAATCTCCCCACAAAGCAATATAATTTTCCGCTATATCTTCTACATCTCCGGTAAATAATACATCAATATCATCGTGCGTCAATTTAAAAGTTGTAGAATAGTCATTATATCCCTTAGGTTTCGTTGCAAGAAAAGATGGAGAAGGATGAACCACATAAATTTTCGTAAATTTATCAACAGCCAAATAATCCCCGGCGTATAATTTTCTTATTGGAATTCCCAGAGAATCAGCAAGAAAATGTATCCAGTGATATGCTCCCGAACGTGCTTTGAGATCGGTTTCCCATATCTCTCCAAAAGAGAAATTTCTCAAAAGGTATGGTGCCCCTCCAATGTGATCATTATGTGGATGACTAAGTGCCATTATATCCACATGACTAATGCAATTACGTTTTAGGTAAGGAGCTATCACCAGTTTTCCATAATCTCTTCGAAAAGTTCTATCACCAGTATCCACTAACATTTTCTTACCAGAAGGAAATTCCACCAAGGCGGCATCACCTTGTCCAACATTAAAAAATGTTATCTGCAATTCGTGCTTTTCTACAACCTTTCCCCAAACCCAAATATTCATAAGAAGCAAAACTCCTACTATTGTAGCAATCCTGACACGCTTTTTATCAAAGTTCAGTACTCCAAAAAGAAGAGCATACCATATAAACAATCCGATTGTAGAAATCCCTGCTACCTGGAGATATGCAAAGGGAAATTGAGATGCAATCTTAATCATCCACCTCAATACTCCAATAAGAATCATTTGAACTTCGCCATAGGCAAGATTTATCCCACCCCATATAAATCCTAAAATAACCTGCGCAAAGCCAAGAGCACCTATCAATCCAACAAGCGGAATAACAAATAAGTTTGCAATTAAGGAAATCAAAGGAACCCTGTAAAAGTAAAAAACTGTAATAGGAAGCGTACCCAGCAGTGCCGAAAGTGACACAAGAAAAAGTTGAATACCCCTTTTCAAAATGACATTTTGAATCAGATCGGGATTAAATCTTTCAGGCAGTAATTTTTCTATTCGCTTATAGATATAAACAATCGAAAATACCGCTATAAAAGATAGTTGAAAACCCATATCGAATATTTGTAAAGGATCAATAATTGTCTGTATTAATGCAGCAGCAGCTAATGTATTATAAATATTTACTCTCTTTTCCCATCCCTGACTGATTAAAACCAATGATGCCATTATCACAGCTCTTGTTACCGAAGGTCTCAAATCAACCATTAGAGCATAAAAGCATAGAACTATAATGGTGAGAATCATCTTGATTTTTCTCGGAAATCGAAAAAAACCGAATATTACTAAAAATACCAGCGTAACATACCCCACATGTAATCCAGATACTGCAAGAACATGTATAATACCAGAATCCACAAATGCTTGCCGAGTTTCATCACTTATTTCTCCACGAACACCAACGATCAGTGCTTTTAAAATAGCATTCTGTTCACCTGTCATAGATCGGTCAATAAGTTCCTGAATTTTAACTTTGACCTTATTCGCAAACCTTCTAACTGGAAATCCCGCCTTCCCAACAATTGTTGGTATATCAACCTGTTTGAGATATGCAACAGCATAAATTCCATGATTCAAAAGATACTTCTTGTAGTCAAATTCTCCCGGGTTTCTCTTCTCAGCTGGCTGATATATTTTGGCTTTAAATTCGACCAAATCCCCATACATAAAATTTTTATCAGAATCTTTAACAGTTAAAAGCAATTTCCCTTTATAGGGCAGCCACTTCTCCCTTTTTACTTGTAACTTCTTGAGTCTTACTTTCAGTGAGCCGTTGGAACGTCGCTCTGACTGTTCAACCATAGCCCGAATACTGTCAGGCTTATCGTCAACGATTATATTACTTAAATGGTTTTGAGGAATTTCTACTTTTTTAGAATGATTCATTCCGCCAAGCAGGAGCAATATAAGCATAACAGTCAAGAATGACTTAAATCTTTCCGGTAATGATAATTCTATAAAAAATATCACAAATAAAATTACCCACCAGTACCCTAATGTAATTGCACAATATTTATCCAAAATTATCCCTATCATATAAGAAGTAAAAATGAGGATAAGGGGGAATCTTTCTAAAATAGACTTAAGCATATTTGGAGTTCACCGATTTAATATACCAGTTCCTAAAAAATATTTATAATACTCTGCTGAATCACAGCAGACAATCTATACTAAATAGAAATTTTATCTATTATGCTGAGATAAAGCCAGTTATATGCAGTTGTAGCTGCCATTATCCCAAGAGTAAAAACCCAAAAATTATACCGCCGCTCAAAGTTTAAATAATAAAATATTGCAGAAAAAATGATGGTTACTATATTAGATAAAACCAAAATGAGCAACTTTATAGCAATGCTTTGGCTTGAATATGCCCTCCAGATATCAAAAAATATCGTAGCAAAAAAAAAGTGTCACTAAAAGAATTATTAAATACCAAAAAACATATAATAATCGATTTTTCCCAAATAACTGAATAACTACTCCATAAAAAAACGATACTATACTCAAAATCACACTAACCGCAAACCAGGTTAGAACGTATTAATTTAAAGTCTGAGGAGAAATCCAGCTTCTGAATTGTCTTAATATATTTCCTTCAAACGATACAAGAAAGAGCCCAAATCCTGCAATAGCAAGTGTAATTAAGTAACCATAAAAATGCACAGAAAAACGCAGTTCTTCATTTTCACTTTCACTCATAATCAGATAGCCATTGCTTTTTTTGCTTATTTTTTAAAAGTTCAAGACACTCATTGTCCATATTTTCTTCCTAAATAGTATATTCCCCGAGTTCTTTCAAGAGGATTAATTCTCTAAATCGATAGATCTTGATATTGATAATAAATAATTTTCTAAGCATCTCTGATTAATAATTTACTTTTCGAAATAATATAACGCAAATTTTTTGTTGGATTCGAATAAATATACTGAGTGAAGTCGATGCATGATTTATTATCACATCTTTATCTATAGACTGCAAAGATATTCTCAATTTTTCCTCCGACCGCTTGCGTTTCATTATTTCCATCAAGGGATTTCGGATTTAAACACTTCAACCTTTTGCATCAAACCACCATTCGATATTAATAGCCAATAGTCAATAATAAATAGTCAATTATTGACTTTCGACTTTCAAATCAACATGAAACCGTGTGTACTTCCCCGGCTCACTCTCCACCGAAAGCTCTCCACTATGCTCCTTTACGATACCGTAACTCACCGAAAGACCTAGTCCTGTACCTATATCACTTGGTTTTGTTGTAAAAAAAGGGTCAAATATGCGATCAATGGCATCCTCCCGTATACCAACGCCGTGATCCTCTACGGTAGTTCTTACACATTCTACTTCATCCTTCTCAAAGGGCATAACACTGATTTTAACAATCTTATCTTTGTCATAATCAGGATACCGCTCATTAAGAGCATCCCTTGCATTAGTCAGAAGATTTATAATTACCTGCTCTATCTGCTGACTTCGGCACTTTATCATTGGAAGATCTTCCGGGATATCGTGTATGAGAGTAATTTGATCCTTACGCAACACCGAACCAATTAGCGAAAGAGAAGCGTCTATAATATCTTTGACATGGGCAGGACTATAGCTCTCCTTATTCTGGCGGGCGAATGAAAGAAGATTACGTACTATTTTCGCCACACGATTGCCTTCCTCGATTATTCCCTCAGAGAATTCCTTCAGAGAATCATCTTTGATGCGGTTATTGATAAGCTCGGCATAGTTTATGATACCCATAAGGGGGTTGTTTATTTCATGAGCAACGCCGCTGGCAAGCGTGCCGATGGATTCCAGCTTCTGCTCTTGACGAAGATGTGCTGTAAGCATTTGTTTCTCTTCCTCCGCCCGCTTGCGGTCTGTGATATCGTGGAATATTCCAAAGGACCCACGATATTTTCCATTATCCCCGAATATGGGGGTAGCAGTTACCGTAATAACCCTGTATTCTCCATCTTTTTTAATAATACTAAGCTCATATCTACTTGACTTTCCTGACTTTCTAATTGAGGTCTGATCAAGAACTCGTTGGAAATCTTCTGGCGTTGTTAATTCTCTCAAGTTCTTTCCGATTATCTCTTCTCTAGAATACCCGAATATATTTGCTGTTGCTTGATTAACAAATACAAAATTCTCTTTCTCGTCAAAATTTCCTATTCCTTCTTCTATGGTTTCAACCAGGGTGCGATACTTTTCCTCTGATTTACGAAGTGTTCCCTCCGTATATTTGCGCTCAGTGATCTCTGTCTGCAATTCTTGTGTCCGTTCTTTAACCAGTTCTTCCAATAGTAAATTTGCTCTCTGTTTCAATCTGTAACGGTAATAAATAATAAACACAAAAACTAACACCACTGCAAGACCAATATACAATTGTCTTCTTGCTAATTTTTGCTTTTCTATTTCCAATTCATAAATCACATTGTCTTTTTGTAATAGCTCAATCTCTTTTTCTTTCTTATCAGTTTCATAGATTCTTTGAATTTCAGCAACTTTTCTTATACTGGTGGTAAAAAGGGAATCTTTTAAATCAGTATATCTTTTGAAATATTCA
>DAOUYY010000009.1 GCA_030665885.1 Fidelibacterota bacterium | reverse complement strand
GAAAAACTTGGACCCAAATTGAATGCGTTTATAAACAGCACAAAAGGATGATAATACTAATTTCAAATTTCTAATTTCAAACCGTGAACGGTTGCATATTTTGTATGAAATTAAAGGTTCGAACTATAAAATATTTGAAATAATAAAATAATGGAAATTTTAAATAGTAAAAAAGTAATTGGCCGCCTAAGAAATGCAAAAAGAATGACTGTTTTAACTGGTGCGGGGATTTCTGCTGAAAGCGGTATCCCAACATTTAGAGGTGAAAGCGGGTTATGGACTAAACTTTCCCCTAATGAACTAGCGAGTTTCGAGGCTTTTTATAATAATACAGCAGTAGTTACGGAATGGTATAAACATCGAAGGGAGATTATTGAAGACTCAAAACCAAATCCAGGGCATTGTGCTCTGGTGGAGCTTAGCAAGATTCCTGAAGTTTTTAATTTAATAACTCAGAATATAGACGGTCTTCATCAAAAAGCAGGATGTGAAGATGTAATTGAGCTCCATGGGAATATTATGGAATGTTATTGTATAAAGTGTGGCAAAAGGTACACATCTGAAGAGTTTGATGAGGTTTATTTAAATGCCATGAATCATATTCCAAGATGTGATTGTGGGGGACTAATTCGTCCTGATGTAGTGTGGTTTGGGGAGCCACTTCCCAGGGAAAATATAGAAAGGGCTTATCAAGCATCAATAAATGCTGATGTATTTTTATCAATTGGAACTTCTGCTCAAGTTGCACCGGCGTCAGACCTTCCGAGGTACGCAAAGCGTAATGGAGCTTTATTAATTGAAGTTAATCCAAATAGAACTGTACTCGCTGATATTGTAGATTTATGGCTTCAAGGTAATGCCGGAGAAATCCTTCCTAAATTTGTCGAGGAGTACAAGAGTGTAATAGAAAACTAATTCTCATCAATTTAGATATAATTCATTTTCATAATTATTTTATGACTAAGTTATTATTAAATAAGAGTTTAATATATATTATTATAGGTGGACTATTTTGGGTTGCTACGATAAATAGTTGTGCATATTATAATACTTTCTATAACGCTCAGCAGTATTTTGAAGAGGCTCTAAAAGATTATAAAAAAGAAAAAGATAGTAAAATGTCCGTTGCTTTACGAAGGAAATTTGATTCTGCTATAGAGAAAGCAAACAAAGTCATAATTGAATATCCTGACAGTAAGTGGACTGATGACGCATTATATATAATTGCACTTTCTTACTATTATAAGGGTGATTATATTGGTGCAAAGAAAAAATTTGAAGAATTCATTATGCAATATCATAGGAGCGAATTGCTTCCTGAAATAGAAATTTGGTATGGACGCGATCTGTGGAAAATGGGTGAGCACGAGTTGGCTTTACATCATTTGAGAAAAATATCAACTTCAATTGATGATCCATTACTCCTTTCTGAAGTTTATTATGCGATTGCAGAGCTTTTCCAGGAGCAAAATGATCGTGATTCTTCTCTTTTCTATTTTACTAAGGTAACGAAATTGGGTAAGGGTGAAGATATTTATGCTGAGGCTCAGTTTAAGATTGCGGAAATTTATTTAGAAAGGGATCAGATTCAGGAAGCAGTTGAAAATTTAAAGAGAGTGTCGCGTTATTCGCCTCCCCCGGAGTTGAAAGATCAAATGCAGATACTTTTGGCAAAAATTTACAGGGAATCAGGGAGGTACGATGAAGCTCGAGAACTTATAATGGTAAAATTAAATGATCCTGAAAATGAAAATATCTGGAAAGCTCTGGAATTAGAGCTTGCGCTCATATATTTAGCTGAAGAGGATTATGAACCGGCAATGTCCCGTTTTTCTCACATAAGTGAAACATATAAAAGAACACCTGAATCAGCTGAAGCTTATCGATATCGTGCAAAGCTGAATATGACTTACTTTCATGATTATGAAAAAGCTCAGAATCAGTTTGATATGGTCAGTAAAGAGGATCCAAAATCCAAATTTGCCTTAGAAGCGAAGCAAAAATCATTGGATATTAAAAGATTTTTTAAAGTTAAGAAAAACCTGGACGCTTCAGTTAAACAAATTTTGGAGTTAAATAAAACATTGACAGAATCCGAAGATAAAACTATAAAAGAAATTGATGAAAATATAAGTCCGGAAGATTTGAAAAAAGCAGTTGAAGAGCAGGAAATGGCGAGAAGGAAGCAAATTGATACACTGGCGGTTTTTGCTGATTATTATAAAAATATTTATGAAATGGCAGAACTTTACTATTTCAATTTTCAGCAAGTTGATAGTGCTGTAATTAATTTTGAAAAGATAGCCCATTCTGATCTTTATAATCCATACATAGAAAAAGCGTTTTATGCTCTGTATTATGTTTATGATAATGAGCAAGATTCAGTAACAGCATCTTTTTATAAAAATGTTTTACGAGAACAATATCCTGATTCTCCTTATCTCTCTTTTATAGAAAAAAAAGAGATAATTTTACCAAAAATGGAAAGAGATGCAGAAAAACTCTATCTAAAATCCGAAGGCCTCTTTAATTCGGATCCCGATTCTGCAATAACATTTCTTATATCGATTCATGACAATTATCCGTTATTTTTATATGGTGAAAAAAGTGTGCTGAGTATCGCATGGTTATATCAACACCGGATTTTTAATATTGATAATGCTATTTTGTGGTACAAGTCATTTATGGATTTTTATCCTAATAGTCCGTTTTTTTCTGATGTGCAACACCAATACAATGAACTCTCTGATATTTTGGCTAATATAACTAATCAGGATTCCACCGGAGTTCTTCCTCCTACATTACAATCTGAAACTAAAGATTTACACGTTATACCTGATAATGCATCCATTGAATTAGATACTTCATCTACTACTACGGAATTACCAATAAAATCAGGTACATCTATCAAGACCACTGAAGATAAAATACAAAAATGAGGAAATTTAAAGAAACCGGAGTAGTTGAAAATGTTAAAATTGCCAGGGATATTTATCGTTTAAAAATAAAAATTCCTGATATTGTAAATTCAGTGGAACCCGGACAATTTTTAAATATTTATTTTCAGGACTCTCCAAAAATTTTTCCAAGACCATTTAGTATTGCCGGAGTAGATGATAATAATATCCTGATCATTTATAAGGTGGTTGGTTCACAGACTGAAAAGATGAGTTACTGGCAGAAAGGCTTCAAAATTAAAGTTTTAGCTCCCTTAGGAAATTCCTTTGAGTTGGATTCTGAAAATAATGTTTCATATGTTTTAATTGCTGGTGGAGTAGGTGTTGCACCTTTAATGTTTTTTCGTGATAGGCTGTTTTTGATGGGAATAACTCCCTATTTTTTTATCGGAGCGAAGAATAGAAATGAACTTCCTATTGCTGAAGATACAAAATCTAAATTATATCTTTCAACTGACGACAGATCACTTGGATTTGCAGGAAATGTTGTTGAACATTTTAAATCAATGTTGGGTTCTATACCAAAGCCAGTATCTGTTTATGCGTGCGGTCCGAATCAAATGAATAAAGCAATGGCTAAATTGGGAATTGAACAGGAAATGAAACTTCAAGTATCACTTGAAAGAGTGATGGCGTGTGGTTTAGGGATTTGTCAGGGATGCACTGTGAAGATTAAGAGTGCTACAAGTGATTGTCATTATTCTCTTGTATGTAAAGATGGACCTGTTTTTAAAGGTGAAGAGATAATTTTAACCGCTGATGAACGCTAATAAGAATGCAAAATTCAAGATTTCAAAAGGGATTAAAAAATAGGTAAGCGTTCACAGAAATTTGAAATTAGAAATTAGGAAAAGAAATGAAAAGAGTCCGGCAGCTGCCGGATGTTTATGCCGCTCCGAAGGAGTCTCTTTGAGAAAGGCATGCCTGTGGCATAAACTGGTCCCGATAAATCGGGATCAGATATGGTTTGGAACGACTTTGACAAGTGGAATAAAAAAGTTCAAAACACTATAGGTTATCAGATAATACGATCATCTGACAGTCCCGACAAGTCGGGATAGCCGAAGGTTATGGGAGATTTACCCCATCTGATAGGAAAAAGTTTTATATTTACCCCGTTAAATTCTGATTTATCAGAATATTTAACTGGGGTATATTCAAGAGGATCTCTTGAAGAAACCAAATCATGGTTACGGAAACTCATCAGGAGGAAAGTTTTATCCGGCAGCTGCCGGATGCATCACAATATCAAAAAGTAATTGCTCCACAGGAGTCCCGTCGGGGAAAAACTTGGCCCCAAATTGAATGCGTTTATCAACAGCACAAAATTATGATAACACTAATTTCTAATTTCCAATTTCTAATTTCCTCTAGGAGAGTTCCGTTGGAGAAACCGTGAACGGTTACAAAAATAGTTTGAAAATGCCAGCTACAACTGCCAATATATCATTTATAGCTAATGTATTTTTCAGGTAAAAATGATAGACCTTAATACAAAATTGGGAAATAGATTATCACTATCAAACCCGATTCTTACGGCTTCTGGTACTTTTGGTTATGGGGATGAGATTTCTGATATTGTTGATGTTGAACTTTATGGAGGAATTGTTACAAAATCTTTGACTTTGAAACCTCGTGAAGGTAATCCTCCACCTAGGATTGTTGAGACTCCTTCCGGAATGATTAATTCTATCGGACTGGCTAATATTGGAGTTGACCTGTTTTTAGAAGAAAAGGCTGACTTTCTAAAAATCTATCGGGGAAAAGTTATTATAAATATTGCTGGAAGAACTGATTTTGAATATTGTGAAATCCTGAAGCTGTTGACTGAAGAAAATTGGATTGATGGTTTCGAAATAAATGTATCCTGTCCAAATGTTAGTGAAGGTGGAATTGAATTCGGTACGGATCCAAAGATTTTAAGCAATTTAACTCGAAAATTAAGAGACCTTACTGATAAATTCCTTATGATAAAACTTTCGCCAAATGTGACGGATATTAGAATTCCTGCCGAGACCACGCAAAAATGTGGAGCTGATGCAGTTTCAATGATAAATACTGTTTACGGTTCTGCAATTGATATTAATACGAAGAAACCTCTTATTAATTCTGTGATAGGGGGGCTTTCAGGTCCGGCTATAAAACCGATTGCAATTGCAAATATAATTAAGGCATATCAGGTAATTGATATCCCTATAATTGGTATAGGAGGTATAAGTAGAGGAGAAGATGTTATAGAATTTATGCTTGCAGGTGCGTCGGCTGTTCAGCTTGGAACTGTTCATTTCTACAATCCTTTGGCTATAAATGAAATATTGCAATTCTTGGAAGAATATTGTTCTCAGAATAATATTTTGTCAATTGGAGATATTATTGGGAAAGCAGAAGTATGAAATTAACCCTATTACGTCACTTGTCCCGCAGGGATTCCTTCGGAAGAATTTTATATATAAAATATTTTATGATTCTATTAATTTCAATACAGCATGTAATTCGAAATTCAGCAAATTACATTTTAGGGTTAAAAGCAATTACTATTGTTATCATTAGTTGTATTCTTATTAGTTGTTCTTCAGCACCTCGGTATCATTATTCTACACATAAAGATGTTTCAAACAGAAGTAGTTTAAATACGACTCTTTTAACCAAAGGTGTAAAACATACAGCTATTTTTACGGCATCTTTTTATGGCGATAATGATGGCTTTGATGGGCAAAAAACTGCAAATGGAGAGATTTTTAATAAAGATGACTTTACAGCTGCCCATAAATCATTACCATTCGGAACAATACTAAAAATAACATATACGGTAACTAATAAAGACGTCATCGTTAGAATTAATGATAGAGGACCTTATGTGAAGGGGCGCGATATTGACCTTTCTTATGCTGCTGCAAAAAAGATCGGTCTGGTAAGAAATGGCATAGGAAAAGTAAAAGTAACTGTAGTAAAGTGGGGAAATGGAGAGATAATAAAGAGATCTGAGGATGGAAATAGGAAATGAGTAATTTTGCTACCAGAATGATAATAAATGCAATTGGAATTCCGGCAATTCTATTTTTAATACATTTAGGCGGTTTACCATTTGTTATTTTAATCGCTATTATCGCAGTAATTGGACAAATTGAGTTTTATTGGCTTGCAAAGCGAAAGGGAAGTGATCCTATCTTTATAACGGCAACCATTATTGGCGTTATCTGGATAATAGCCTCTTTTTATATGTCTGAAAATTTGTTCTGCTTGCTAATTCTAATAGCAATTATGTTTCTAATTATCGGTTTATTCAGGAATGTGTCTGGTTCTATAGCTGATATGTCCTCGACAATTTTAGGATTTATTTATATTCCTGTTTTTTTGTCTACTATAGTTCTATTAAGAGAATTACCTAATTTTCAAGGTGGAGAACTTGTAACACTTTTATTTGTTTCAATTTGGATTTGTGATTCTTTAGGATTTGTCTTTGGGAAATGGCTTGGGAAAAGAAAAATTGCTCCTAAAGTTAGTCCAAATAAAACAATTGCAGGTTGTATTGCTGGATTTTTTGGCTCATTAGCTACTGTTATAATCTTTTATTATATGGGATGGGCACCAGAGCTGCTTTCCTTTGTCCAGTTAATAGTTTTGGGTTTGATAATCGGAACATTTGGTCAGATCGGTGATTTTGTTGAATCTCTTTTCAAAAGAGATGCTGAAGTAAAAGATACAAGTTCTATTCTTCTTGGGCACGGTGGCGTTTTGGATCGTTTTGATGCATTTTTTATTGCTTCACCATTGGTTTATTTATATGTACTCCTGATTTTATAATTGATAGAGATAAGTATGAAACCAGGGAAAATATGAAACAAAAGGAGATAAAGTATATTAGATAATTCTGTAATTTCGCTTTTTTAGTTATACAAGTTGAGTGAGAGAATTATGAATAAAACAAATAATGGCGAAATAATTGAATTCTTAAAAGGCTTAAGTGATGATATTGACGATAGTGGAGCCCCTGTTGCAATTATTTTGGCTGCTGGACATGGAAAAAGGATCAAATCTGAACGATCTAAAATGCTTCATGAAATATGGGGGAAGGCAACTGTAGTGCGTGTTGCGAATGTTGTATCAGAAGCTTTACAGTCTAAAAATCAGATAATTGTAGTAGGAATAAAAGCTCAACAGGTTGCTGAGACAATAGGAAAAGCTAAGAACCGTATATTTGTTTTACAAAAAGAACAAAAAGGAACCGGAGATGCTGCAAGGGAAGCTCTTGCTATATTAAATAAGTATAGAAATATTAGCGATATTTATATTTTTCCTGGAGATATAGGTTTAATAACCCCAGAAGTTGTGAGTAAATTTAAATCCAGGTTTGAGGAATCGAGCTGTAAAATGGAGATACTAACAGGTGTGTATAAGGGAGACCCTTATGAAAATGCCTATGGAAGGATCGTACGTGTACCTGAATTTGATATATCCGGAATACCCTCTGGAGAAGATCAAAGTAATGTAATTGAGATTAAAGAGTATAAAGATATTTTTGCTATGCAAGATAGGTCCTCTTACGATGCATTGTATAAGGATAAAAAGTATAGATTTTCAAAAGAGGATCTTTTAAATATCAATGAATATAACACTGGAGTTTATGCAGTAGATTATAAACATATAATGTCTCAAATATCGAAACTAAATCCAGATAATATTCCAGGGGAGCTTTATTTAACGGATGTGATTCCATTATTTAATCGAAACAATATTAGTGTTGGCGCATATCCAGCTGATGATAATAATACTGTAATTGGATTTAATGTTAAGAGTGTTCTTCAAAGGATGGAGCGTATTTATCGCCGAAAAGTTTGGGTTTGTTTGAGAGATATTATTTTCATAGAGAATCCGGATGATTTCTATATAGCTGATGAAGTTGTAGAGCAAATTTTGAAACTTGATTCGAAATTTCCGTCTCTTGATATAATTATCGGAAAAGGAGTTCATATAGGAAAAGGAGTGAAACTTAACAGAGGGATTATTATTAAGTCAGGCAGTATTTTAGATGGAAATATAATTCTTGGTGAAGGAAGTATTATTCAAGAAAATGTTTCTATTGGCACTTGTCCGCATGAAAGAATTTCAATTGGTAAAAATTGTGTTATAATGCGTGGTGATATTATAAAGGGAAATGTTACTATCGGTGATGGGACGCGAATTGAAAACAGTGTGAATATGACGGGAAGCGATGAGTATCCCATTAAAATTGGTAATAATGTTAACATAAAAGGAACATCATATATTTTTGGTTCTGAAATTGAGGATGATATTTTAATTGAACATTCAGTTCTTAAATGTAAGAGAGTGAAGAGGACCATTAAAAGAGATGGTAGCATCCAGCCGATAAAATGTGTGATGCCACCACCTCAGGGATTAGATATAGTTACAGATTTGTAGGTTTTCACCTAGATAGCGGTGTTAATGGAGAATGTGATTATTTGAATTACGGCACATGCGTCGATCTTTAGGCAGGTAAATTGCGGTGGTTAGCAAAACCCGTTTGGCTTCGCGTGTCGAAGACATCCCTCTGGGAGAAATTAGGTCAATTAATTAATATATGTTCAACTATATAAACACTTATAAAATATTGCGCTGTGAAAGATTACAGAAATTATTCTATCACAGTTCTCTTTTGTCTTGTTGTGATAAATTGCCTTGCAATACTATCGCAAAGATCGTTCATTTCATCACCTGTATGTCCGGCTACATAGAGCCATTGGATACCGGAGTGATTCAGAGAATCTAAGGTTTTCCAGAGGTCCTGATTTTTTACTGGCTTTTTGTTAGCAGTTTTCCATCCTTTTTTCTTCCAGTTATCGAGCCAAATTGTGATACCTTTTTTTACATACTCACTATCCGTAAAAATTTTTGCAGATTCGTTGGGCTTTAAATATCCAAGTGCTTCTATTGCTGCTTGAAGTTCCATTCTATTATTGGTTGTATTTCCCTTAAATCCGCCCCATTTTTTAACGATGTGACCATTCTCAAGTGCAACTACTGCCCAGCCTCCTGGTCCAGGGTTACCGGAACAAGCACCATCTGTATAAAATATTTTCATGTATTTAATTTAAGGTTATATCAAAGAAAATGCAGTATATTTTGAAAGGGTAGAGTTTTTTATGTTAAAGGAGTCGTTATATTTTTAAATTTTGACTAGTCTAATTCAAAGTGAATAATTGTTGGTTTTACAAGATCTTCGTAATCGGAAAACTTCATTTTGATCAATTCTACATGATTGCCAGCATTGAAAGCGATATTTACCTTATCTGATATATTAGATGCAACATAGGTTGATAAATTATAGAGATTTCCGAAGGGAGGCATAGCACCTGTTTCGCAGTCAGGAAATAGCCCACGGAATTCATCTTCGGACGCTAATTTGACACTTTTTGCCACTAATGTATCAACAAATTGTCTGCAAGATACTCTATCGGATGCAGGTAATACGGAAAGAGCGAATTTACCATCGATTTTTATTACAACAGTTTTAGCAAGTTCCTTTCCGGGAATATGTGAACTTGATGCAATTTCCTGAGCAGTATATGCTTTCGAATGAGTGATAATGGTGTATTTCACCTTGTTTTCATCTAAAAAATCTTTGAGTCTTTTAGCTATTGACATTTTACACCTCCTAAAATTTGTTTTTCTATCCTAATATAGAGTTTGATAATTTATTTAGCAAGTTATTGGAGCTGATGAACCTGTAGCTACATTGTACATAATGTATATTTTGAATGAATTCATCATTTTTTTATTTGCAACTTTAAGAATTGAATCTATTTTATCGAGGAAAAAGATATTAGTATTTTAAATGGTATTTCTGGAGTGAATAGTTGTGTTTGTAGATTTTACTAAAGTATTTGTGAAATCCGGTAGTGGAGGGAAGGGTTGCGTTGCATTTCGACATGAAAAACATGTCCCAAAGGGAGGACCTAGCGGCGGAGACGGTGGGAATGGCGGAGATGTAGTTATCAAGGCTGTTCCAAATTTGTATACTTTGCAAGATGTAAAATATCACAAAAGTTACAAGGCTAAGAATGGAAAACCCGGATTAGGATCCTGTAAATTTGGAAGGAATGGTGATTCTGTTGTTATTCCTGTACCTCCTGGTACTGTTGTTATTGATGAGACTTCGGGAAAAATATTAGCTGACCTTGTAAAAATAGGGCAGAGCGTAATAGTAGCGCATGGAGGAAAGGGGGGACGTGGAAATGCAAGTTTTGCAACTCCTACTAATCGTGCTCCTCGATATGCTGAGAATGGTATTTCAGGTGAGGAGAAGGTATTAATTTTTGAATTGAAAATACTATCTGATGTTGGATTGGTCGGCTTACCTAATTCCGGGAAATCCACTCTTATTTCGAAATTAACTTTAGCTCGTCCCAAAATTGCTGATTATCCTTTTACAACTTTGATTCCTAATCTTGGAATTGTTAAATATGGTGAGTACAGAAGCTTTGTTATGGCAGATATTCCAGGACTTATCGAGGGAGCACATAAGGGGAAAGGTTTAGGACATAGATTTTTACGCCACTTGGAGCGTACGAGAGTTTTAGCATTTCTGATAGAATCAATAGATCCCGATCCGGTCGCTACTTATAAATTACTCGATTCTGAACTAGAATGTTATTTTTCTGGTTTTAAAGATCGTCAAAGGATTATAGTATTAACAAAAGATGATTTAGTAGAAAACCCGCCGAATGTAGATATAAATAGTATTGAAATTATTTCAATTTCAGCAGTAGTAGGTACAGGATTGGAAACTTTTATGAATAAAATCGTTAAATTCTTACAATGAACAATGAACAATAGACAATGATCAATAACCAATGACCAATGACCAATCCATCTACATTTCATTACCTGTCTGCACTGTCGTTACCTGTCTGCACTGTCGTTACCTGTCTGCACTGTCGTTACGACAGGCAGGCGACAGGCAGGCGACAGGCAGGCGATGGACAAGTAATCAATCAAGACTAATAAACTTGTCAGTAGTAACGGAGTGTAAACGGAAGTATAGACTGATCGACAATCGACAATTAAAAGTGCTTAAAGTGAATGGATAAAAAAAGGGCAGCTCTCAAATTGCTTTCAATAAACGGACTTGGTCCTCGCAGGATTCTTAATTTACATTCTACATTTCCCCAAATAGAGGAGGTTTTCAATGCTTCTGTTAAATGTCTCTCTGAAATTCCAGGTATAGATTATAAGTTGGCAAATAAAATTCTAAATAGGTGTGAAGGAGAATTTGTCGATTCACAGCTTTCTATAATGGAGAAAAGTCCTTTTGATATGGTTACTATCTTTGATAAGGGCTATCCTGTGAGATTAAGAAATATATATGATCCTCCTGTTATTCTTTTTAAGCAAGGTAATTTCAAAGAAAGTGATGAAGACGCTATTGCAGTAGTAGGAACCAGAAAGTCTACTAACTATGGAAAAGAAGTTACAGAGATATTAGTAAAGGGTTTGGTAGAACAAAATATTACGATTATTAGCGGTTTTGCCAGAGGCATTGATACTGAGGCACATAAGGCGGCACTAAGGGCTGGTGGTAGAACTATTGCAGTACTTGGAAATGGAATTGATAGAGTTTATCCACCGGAAAATAGGCGTCTAAGAAATCAAATCGTTGAAAATGGAGTGTATTGCTCTGAATTCCCTTTTGGTACTAAACCTGATGCAGTGAATTTTCCTCGTAGAAATAGAATTATTTCCGGTCTTGGTTTAGGTGTAGTAGTTATTGAAGCAGGTGAAAAAAGTGGTGCTATATTGACTGCTTATTATTCATTGGATCAGAACCGTGAGGTTTTTGCTGTTCCTGGAAGAATATCAGATGTAAAAAGTAAAGGTACCAATCGTATTATCCAAAAAGGTGCAAAATTAGTTGGTAATGTAGAGGATATTTTATCTGAAATTGAATCAAATCGGAAGTTTCCAACTGTATCTCATCAGATTGAAATAGACTTTAAGTTTGAAGGTGAGGAGAAGAAGATCTATGATGCTCTTTCTTACGAACCAATACACATTGATGAACTATCTATAAAAGTTGCAAAAACTTCCTATGAAGTTCTCTCAATTCTTCTATCTTTAGAATTAAAAGGAGCGGTACGTCAATTGGCAGGTAAAATGTTTACTAAAATAGGATAAATGGAAAAAAAGGTAAGTGATCACAATTTATTTTAAAGATATTTCAAAACTACGGGATACCATTTAATGCAGATTATTTATGTGTACTTTGATTTTTTACAAAAATCACTCTGTTGTCATCTTGCTTCCTATTCATTGAGAGAAAAACCTAATAAATTATTGATGCTAATAGATTCTTCACTCCGGGTTTATTATGAGATTATAAATAGATCACTGGCTCATTTTTGCAAAAGATTATTTCCGCTATTTTTTATTAATTTACTTCTATTAAATGTTAGTTTTGCTCAGAATGTACCCATGAGTCCAGTTAGAATTTATAAAATGGGAGATTGGGTAACTTTTAAGAATTGTAATTATCCAACAAGTTTAACAGAAGGTGTAGAATATAATTACTTTGGAACAAGTGGAGGTGTAATTCCTTATCAGCGATACGGAAGATATTGGGAGGAGCCATATACTGTAAGTGATGGAATGGCAGGCGATTTTGTAACAGCTGTTTTATATGATAGATCAACGAATTATTTATGGGCTGCTCATGAAAAGGGGCTAAGTTATCTTACACCCGCAGCTTATCAGTGGATGAATATTTCGAAAGTAGATATTCATCTTCCGGAGCATAATCCAATCGATAGATTGGGAACGGATGGTACTTCTATATGGGTACAGGCGCCTGGCGGGTTTCTTTTTACTGTAAATAAAATTTTGGGCTTCTTCCAATCAATGGAAACAACTATTCCTGATAATGTTGTTTGGAGTCCAAATTCATTTGATCCTTTACCTAGTTTCCCAGACTATATAATTGACTCAAATTATCAATTTGAGAATCGGGGCTTGATTATTGATAATGAATTTCGGGAGTTTCCAATAAGTGTTTTTATTACAGATAAAAGTCGTGATGTTTATGGTGGAGTATGGGGACTTGGTCTTATTGAGGGTGATAACAATGTCAGAAGGCTAAGGATTCATCCGTTCGGACCGATGCAAAATCATATTAATGCTTTAGCTATTTCTAACAATGCATTATGGATGGGTGGTGAATTTAAAGACTCGAATCCAGTTTTTGATAAGTCTGGACTCTCGAAATTTTACTTTTCTGATGGAACATGGGAATATTTCGAAGATGACTTTATACATGAATTGAATACGGATCAAATTTTTGACCTTGCTTATAAAAATAATCATTTATGGATCGGTACAAATCAGGGTCTGGCTATTTATAATGTAAAAAAGAATAGATGGCGAGGTCTTAGCATATCAAAAGGTTTGTCCGATGAAATTATTACTTCAATTGCGTTGGAAGATTCGATTGCATGGATAGGAACTCCGCTTGGTTTAAATATTGTTTCAATTCACGATTTAAGAGTAAAACAGGTAAATCTGCATCCTAAACAATATCTCATAAAAATTCATAAAATTTCTATTGGTCCGGAACAGGTTTGGATAAGTACTGATAATGGTTTATATGCAGTAGATAAAGCCACTCATATTGTAAAACATTATGATATGTTTGGTAATGAGATATCTTTAAAACAAACTGTAGCATCTATGTATAATGCAATTGCAGTCTCAGATTCTATTTTAATATTTGAAAGATACAGAGGGCTTATTAAATATTTAGTTTCAAATAGAGAGTGGGAATTGTTACCCGAGTTCGGTTTGTCGAATGAAGTCTATATTTATGATATGGCTATAGATGATGGATATTTATGGATAGGGACAAGTGGAGGGGCAGTTTTAGTACGATTAGCGGATTTCTATACGGAACATTATACAAAAGCTGATGGTCTTGCCGGTAATCACGTTTATAAGGTAATAGTTGATGGTGACCGGGTGTGGTTTGCTACAGATTATGGTTTAACAAAATATAAATGGAGGCAATATGTTTCAGAAGATAAATAAGATATTTTTAGCAGGGATCATTGTTAGTAACATTATTCTTGCGCAAGACTATAGTAATATGAAATATGATAAGGATCCTGCTATCCCTTTATTCTACTATGATGTGATTAATTATCCAATAGAAACAAAAGATTCAATTCGAATGGATATATTAATTAAAGTGCCTTTTAACGCTATTCAATTTTTAAAAGAAGGGAATAATTTTGTCGGAAAATATGAAATTTCAATTTTATTGTTAAATGAGGACGAAGTACAAGCAGCTTCTAAAATTTGGGCTCGAGAAATAAGGACTGATTCCTTTGAAGAAACAAATTCACTAGAACATTTTGATATAAACAAGGTCAGTTTTAATGTAATACCAAGTAATTTTTTACTTACAATCGGTATTATGGACTTGGACACAAGGAAAAGTAGTTACAGAAAAAAGGGTATTGATATATGTGATTATTATAAAAGACCTGTTACACTAAGTAAAATCAACATAATAGAGAAAGTTGTTGTAAGTCCTGATGGTAAAGTTGAGAATGTTCCTTCTGTAATGAGCTCTATTTCTAATGTTAAGCCTGAATTCAGTATAGCCTTTGATGTTTTATCTGATGGGGGAAAAGGGAGCATAAGCTATTCCATTTATAATATGAATAAAAAATTGGTATTGAATGACCTTTATGAACGTACTTTTGAGAAGGGAATATCACATGACACAATTTCTATCTCGAAGGAAAAATTGCGTTTTAACAAATACCGTTTAAAGGTTACTGTTAAGGTTAATGATGATATTACTTCCAAGGAGAGAGTATTTCAACTGCGGTGGCTGGGCATGTCTAATTTTATAGATAATTTAGAAGATGCTATTAACCAAATGAAATATATTGCTTCACCGAAAGTTATAAAAGCCATTAGGAAGGGGAGGCAAGAAGAAAAAAAAGAAAAGTTTTTGAAGTTTTGGAAGGGGAAAGATCCAACTCCAAATACTCAAGAAAATGAGCTAATGAATGAATATTATATGCGTGTTCACTATTCAAACCAACATTTTTCAGGTTTTCAAGCTGGATGGAAGGCTGATATGGGGATGATATTTATACTTTTTGGTCCACCAAGTGATATTGAAAGACACCCTTTTGATATTCAATCTAAACCTTACGAAATATGGTATTACTATGAAATAAATAGAACTTTTGTTTTTGTTGATGAATCCGGATTTGGTGAGTATAGACTAATTTCACCCACCTATGACTATTTAGGAAGGTATTAATGAAAAGATTTCGTATTGCTGTTATACCGGGAGATGGCGTTGGACCTGAGATAATTGCCCAAAGTCTTAAGGTTATTAATATGCTTAATAAAAAATATGATTCTGGAATTGAAACGACCAGGTTCCCTTACAGTACCGAATATTATTTAGAAACAGGTGTGGTGTTACCAGATGAGTTTGTTATAGAATTAGAAAAGAACTATGATGCCGTTTTAATAGGGACACTTGGAGACCCAAATATTTCTGGCATGAAGCATGCTAGGGAAATGATATTAGGACTTCGATCTAAATTAAATCTTTTTCTTAATATACAAACTGTGAAACTCTATGAAGAATGGCTTTGTCCATTGAAAAATATCCAATCGGAGAATGTTGATTTTATGATATTGAAAGAAAATAGAGAAGGTTTCTATGCAAATTCCGGTGGGTTTTTAAAAAAGGGAACTGATGAAGAAGTAGCAGTTCAATCTTCAGTTTATACACATA
Organism: Fidelibacterota bacterium; assembly: GCA_030665885.1. Classification (GTDB taxonomy): domain Bacteria; phylum Fidelibacterota; class UBA2242; order UBA2242; family UBA2242; genus BS750m-G69. The sequence continues at coordinate 8,845 of DAOUYY010000009.1, read as the reverse complement.
AAGGAATTGAAAGATTTATCAAGGAAGCTTTCGGATTTTCTCAAAAGATGGGAAGAAGAAATATATGTTTAGTTGATAAAAGTAATATTCTTTCATATACACATGATTTGTGGAAAAGAATATTTAGTCAAGTCGCTAATGAATTTCCTGATATGGAAACAAGTCATCTTTATATAGATACTGCTGCTCTTCACATTATGCAAGACCCATCAAAGTTTGATGTGTTGTTGACTACTGGTATTTGTGGTGATATTCTTTCCAACATTGGGATATTTCTGCAAGGTGGGCATGGATTAGCGTTTTCTTGTGATATTAATCCTGGTGTAATAGGAGTATTTCGTACTATTCAGGGCTCAGCCACTAAACATGCAGGGCATAATACAGCAAATCCAATAGGAGCAATTCTTGCGGTTCGTAGAATGCTCCAATATCTGGAACTTGATAATGAAGCTAAAGTGTTAGAACAATCTGTTTTAAATTCCCTTCATAAGCACTGGGTAACAATGGACCTGGGAGGAATAATCGGCACTGAGGAAGTAGGAGATTATATCATTTCTTTTATTGAAGAGAAATTTTAGGTCAAATGAAGAATTCGGCAAATTTGCTCTGTGATTTTTGTAGTTAGTTTGTAGCCATTTTTCATTGCTTCTTTAAAGGTAATCGGTCCATCACAAATAGAAAAAATTGATTTCATTCCGTATTTGTATAATTCATTGATATCATTATCAACTTTTCCTGCTATAGCAATAACCGGGATATGATTTTTCTTGGCGATTTTTAAGATACCTGTAATAGTTTTCCCGAAAGGGGTCTGGCTATCAATTTTTCCCTCACCTGTGAATATTAGATCTGCATCTTTTGTTTGTTTTTCAAATTCCACTACATTTAGAACAATATTTACACCACTTTTCAACTTTGCGCCTAAAAACGCTATTAATCCTGCTCCGAGACCTCCGGCAGCGCCTGCACCGGGATATTCTATAACTGATATGTCAAGAGTATGTTCAACAATACTGTAAAAATGTTTCATGTTAGCTTCAAGGATAGAGAGCATTTCCTCAGTTGCACCTTTTTGAGTACTGTAAATATAGACTGCACCTTTTGCTCCTAATAATGGATTGTCCACATCGCAAGCTGTAGTGAACCGGCTATTCTTCACTGCTGGATGTATATCGTCCATCGAAAACGACTCACATTTACCAATGAGTCTACCGTTCATAGGATAAGTGATCTCTTTTCCAGTTTTATTAAAAAATTTTACTCCAAGCGCTTGAGCCATTCCTGAACCACCGTCTGTCGTAGCGGACCCACCTATGCCAATTATAAAATTCCTGCAGCCGGATTTTAAAGCATCTAAAATCAGTTGTCCTGTTCCATAGGTAGTAGTATGAAGAGGATTCTGTTTTTCTTGAGGAATTAATTGTAAACCGGATGCAGCAGCCATTTCAATAACCGCTGTCTTTCTATCTCCAAGTATGCCATATCTTGCAAGGATTTCCTTTCCAGTAGGATTTAACACTTTACATGTTTTGAATTTTCCTTTTGTTGCGGAAACAAGAGAATCAACAGTTCCTTCACCACCATCAGCCATAGGAATAGATATGATCTCTGCATCTGGGAATATTCTTAAAATTCCTTTTCTCATGGCATCACAAACATCAGTAGCTTTCATACTTCCTTTAAAAGAATCTGGAGCAAGAACTATTTTCAGATTATTTTTTTTCATTAATGATTTATTCTAAGAGCATTTCAATAAGACAATTCGAAACCAATTTCGTCATCCAATAACTTAACATTTTAATGGTTAATATAAATACAAATGCTTGTAGAATCCATGTTGAATTGCTAAAATTAGCACAACCAAGAAAGGAGTTTTAAGATATGAAATCATTAACAAAGCATGTTACAATGAACATACCTAAAAGAAGGGCTTTTGTTAATATTACGCCGGAAGTTGAGAAGATTGTAAGAGAGAGCGGTGTGGAGGAAGGTTTTTGTCTTGTCAATGCTATGCATATTACAGCAAGCGTTTTTATTAACGATGATGAACCAGGGCTTCATCAAGATTATGATGACTGGCTTGAAAAATTAGCACCTCACGAGCCAATTTCCGGGTATCGTCATAATCGAACGGGAGAAGATAATGGAGATGCACATTTAAAGAGACAGGTAATGGGAAGGGAAGTAGTAGTTGCTATTTCTAGCGGTAGACTTGACTTCGGTCCCTGGGAACAGATCTTCTATGGAGAATTTGATGGAAGAAGACCAAAACGATATTTGATAAAAGTAATTGGTGAATAAAAAAGGTAAAAAATAGTAATTTCTGTACTTGATTTTAAGAAGTATTATTTGCAAATTACGGTTGCATTTTAAAAATTGATCGCGGGGTGGAGCAGCTGGTAGCTCGTTGGGCTCATAACCCAAAGGTCAGAGGTTCGAATCCTCTCCCCGCTACAAATAAGCCCTGCTTCGACTGATTGGAGGAGGGTTTTTCTATTATGTATACAGTTTACGTTATCTTCAAGTCAAAGAAAAAAGCGAATGATAAATTGAATATCGAACATCGATTAACGAATAATGATTTTAGAAGTTAATTAAGTATGAATAAATATGATTTATGCCAAAGGCATCCCTCTGGGAGAAGAACGATTGATTGAGTTTTCTGTTTTGATAATTGAAATAGTAAATTCACCCTGTGAAATATATCGCAGATTTAGCGTAGCTATTTCACAGGGTGAATGCCCAATTCAAAAGCAGGAAATCATTTGTCCGGACAACTGGCTCGTTCCGGGACATCAGTTTCATTGAATTACGGAGAAGCATCCCGATGGCTATCAGGACAGAATCAAGGAAGGACTTCATTTATCCTGTTAGATAATTAACAAATTAATAGAAAACAATATTTCAAATGAAATATCTAACGCGGTGAACAAAATGAAGGTAATTTTGTTCCGAAGGAATCCCTTGTGGGAAAGGAATTGCGGGAGACATTGGTTTGTCTTAAAAAAATTCATCTAAGTAAATTGTATAAAACTGAGAATAAAATAATGAGTTTATTTTCCCGATTTTTCGGGATAAAGAGTATTGAAACTGCACAAAAGAATCTTCAATCATAAATTCACCCTGTGGAATAGCTTGCTAAATTCAACAGGGTAAATCGAAAATCGTTAATCGGTGTTCGACATTCAAAAAAAGCAAATGAAAAAGACCAAAAGATAACAATGTGTATAGTGCATTAAAACGCACCATACACTCAACTTTATGCGGAGCAGTGAAGGTTATGTTTATATTGGTCAGACTAATGCTCTAACCCGACGACTTGCTGAGCATCGGTCTGGAAAGTCGAAGTGGACGAAGAGGGGAAGTAGTTGGGAGTTGATATACAGTGAGGAATATCAAAGTAGATCAGAGGCTGAAGCGAAGCGGAAGTGCGCCGAAGGCGTATTCGCCTGAGGTGGATCCGCCGTAGCGGATTATGGGATATTGTTTTGTCGACCTGTCCCACCAGCCTGTCGACCTTCTTCCTGGCGGAAGGCGGGAGCTTTTCAAGGATCTTATCCGGCAGGGGCGGGAGAAGATCGAAAGTAAGAACCCTGAACTAATCGTTAGGAGTTTTGAGCCACTTGAACCTATTTGTGAATGGTTTTTTACAGTACAAGCTCATTAGAATAGATTTCAATGTAATGTAGTATCTTTATGTGTTGTGCTTGGTATCTTGTAGACTACTACCATGCCCCCTTCTCAGAGTTAATCAAGAAAAATCTCCACACCATCTTTAATACTTTCCGGATTATAGCCGCCTTCTAAAACGAAGAAGGTTTTATAGTCTTGCAGAATATCTTTTATTTTTTCATAACTCTTCTTAGTTAATTTGAATCCAACCGTAGGATTCATGTAGTGATAATCTTTATAATAAGAGTCAAATCCAGCACTCACTCCAACGATATCAGGGTTAAAGGCTTTTATAGCGGGGATTAGTCTCTCTTCCAATTGCTTAATATAAACATCATCAACTGTACCAAGTGGCAGTGGAATATTAATACAATTCTCCTCATCTTTTAAACCTGTTCCCGGATAACATGGAGATTGGTGCGTTGAGAAATACACAACATTTTTCTCACCTAAAAGTATATCCTGTGTTCCATTTCCGTGATGGATATCGAAATCCAGAATGAAAACTCTTTTGCCTTCATTCAATAGATATTTTGATGCAATGGCAATATTGTTGAATAAGCAAAATCCCATCGCTTGATACTTGGTTGCATGATGACCGGGAGGTCTTACCAAAGCAAATCCTCCTTTTTTAGCAGCCTGAATTGCGGCTCCCACAGCATAACAGGCAACTTCGTAGCTTCTTTTGCAGGTCATTGTATCGAAACCAATGCTACCTTCTACATTGGATGTTTTCTTTATATTATCAATATGTTCTTTTGTATGAACTAACATCAAATATTGTTCACCGTTTTCTATTTTGGTCTCTTTAGTGTCATAAAAATATTTCAACCTTGTCTTGTTTTCTGGATGATCAATATCGTGTTCAAGAAAGATTTTATTGTAGATAAGTTTCATGTTCAATATCTTGGGGGGATTATTCCGGTTATTTTGTTCACACTATAGTTTAATAAAACTTTTTAAGAGTGGGTAATTTTCATTTGCTAATAGTTCGATAATAGACTTTATCTCATTCCTTAAGTTTCAGGCGAAAGTAATTTGGAAGATTCTTAATAAAAGTCCTGACACAATTATCTCCACATGAGAACGATGTTTTATTTATTTTATGTCAATTTCGTATAATGTAGAAGGTTTTTTAATGCAACCTATTCAATTGAAAGACCATTTATATAAATTCACTGCATGCTACTACTGCTAGAAAAAATTGTAATATTGACTTTTCACCGATAATAAGGCGTGCTTCGTGGCTCGATTATATGAGTTTCAAGTAAGAAAATTCTTACTGATAACGGAATTCAAATACCGGCTGCAGAAGCGGCACATTCTCCTGAAGAAGCAAAAGAAATTATAGTGATAATTGGAAAACTAGCCGCCATAGAAATTCAGACATAGACTGCTGGCAAGGCTTCAACCGGCGGTATCAAATTCTCTAACACTCCGATAGAAGCATTTGATCTGGCTAAATCTACATTTTATTCTAAAGGTCAGCGTTCTAATCTGTAGATCATTTTAACCAAAATACACTTAGTTTATTCTGGTTTTTCCATTTTGGGATGGACAAGAGGCTACTTCCTACTATTCGAATCAAAGGCAATTAGCCATTCGTATTCGGTAATGTCTTTGCCTACCTCTTCCCTTTGTAAATACATCCGGACTAACTATATCCTTGAGAAAAGATAGGTTAAATGTTTTTAGTCTTACCCAATCAATCTTATTCAATTATCATTCTTGGAGATGTGTTACCCTCAGCAAAGTCATCACTATTTTCGCAATAGACCGCATAAGGATATTCTTTGCCCCTCTCTAAATCTTTCTCCACTTTAAAAGTTTTTGATTTATCACCATTCTCTATATCAAATATCAGATGTTTCTCTCCATTTTCAAATAGCTCCTCAGCATTTGGAATCCAAATAGTTGTTGTTGTGTTTTTAGCTTCGAATATTACTTCTTCTCCACTTTTTACACACAGACGCCCAGGATTAACAAAGCGTGATTTTCTTACGCTACGTGAGTTAAAAATTATTTGTACCCTTTTTTGTCCTGACTGTCCTGACGCTTTCATAATCTCATCCTCCTCTTCGTGTTTTTTTGTTTGAGTCAATTAAAAATGTATAGTATCAATTAATTGCCCCTCCTATCATTATGACTATTTGATTACTTAAAATTCTCTTACATTTCTTTTTTAATATTTTTTAGTAACAGCTGAAAGCGCTCATCAGCACGTAATTCCCTTAAGAAAGGGTTGCACTCAGTTTCCGTCACTGAGTAGCCCTTCTTTAATGCCGTTTTAATCCACTTTAGGGCGGTTTCACGCTCACCCAACTGCTCATAAATTTCTCCGATGCGAAACATAACCCCCAGGACAGATAGCTCCAAGGCCAGCACTTTCTTTAGTAAAGAAAGATAGTGCCTTTGGACTATTTCCCATCATCCCGTAATAATCTGCCAAATCAGATATTACTTCTGGATCTAGTGGATTTGCCTCGAGTTGTTGTTCGGCTAAATAAGCAGCCTGTTTATAGGTTGCCCCAGCTGTGTCTCTTTTACCAGGAGTCCAGTAGTGGGAAGCGGCTCTTTCTGAATTAAGGACTGCGTCGGACGATGAATTCAGGATCGTCGGTCCAGATATTGTCTCCGTCGCAAACCGCTACAAAATATTTATAACGGCCGGGTCGCGCATTTTTGGGAACTTTATCGCTGATTCCCTTTCCATTATTTTTTTTGGGGTAACGGCCTTTGCTAAGAGGCGAACCATAGCCGATATGAACAGCAAAATGACAGTTGTCGTTTCTGCAAGCCCATTCAATCGTGTCCCCTCGACTTACTTTGAAACTTGGCTTATCACCATACTTAATTTCCCCGTTTTCCACAGAGATATTGACGGTGTGGGTTTCAGGTGTTTTAAAATTACTCATCATTCCTCCTTTTCATTCCTCTATCCCCAGCTTGGCCGACGATAAAGGTCGGTTTGATTTGGTTAATGAAAATACTTGGTTAGCATTTATTTATCAACGATGAATTAAATATAACAGTCCCCTATCTATTAACTAATTGTCGGTAACGAGGATCTACACGAAGTCCAGAAAGATCGGGGTCTTTCTCAATTTCTTCCATGGAGCCATCTAATTTTATATATTCTGAGAGGGCTTGTAGCGCATTTTCACGTTGTTCAGCCAGCTCAAATACCAATACACATTTTTGAAGCACGTACGAATTATTAGGTGCCATACTTTTGGCATTAGTAATTTCAGCTATTGCATTTTTATAATCAGACACTTCGACGTAATATCCAGCTAATCGGGAACGTAGTCTTACATCTCCTGGATAAATTGCCAGTTCTTTTTCCCCTAACCGGATAGCATCTCGATAGGCCTGCTGAGCTTTTTCGGAATCCCCAGTCGCATACCGGTAAGAATCAGCCAAATTCCCAAAGATCGTTGAATTTTCCTCACCTAATTTAATAGCCTCTTCATACAAAGTTACTGCATTTGCATAGAGGCCCTCATAGAATTCCACTGTCGCCATATTCGAATACATTACAGCATCCGGCTTTATTGCGATAGCGCGGTCGAACATTTCCCTAGCCAAATCACTCTTCTCCAATAAAAAATAGACGCCGATTAAATTGGTTAAGGCAAAGACATGGTCCGGCATGAGTTCAATGGTTTGACGAAACATTTTCTCTGCATCACTGTTACGGCCGTTATAATAATAAAACACACCCAGGTCGTTATAAACTCCCCAGAAAAATTTTATTAATTTAATATCTAATTTGTAGGTCGATTCGGCCTCTATGATCATTCCAGACTCTTCAAGTGTAATTGCCAAATATCGTGTAGCGTAGTAATTCTCAGGATCGATTTGAAGAACATGTTGATATTCCTGAATCGCATTCTCGTATTTTCCCATGGCTTGATACGCTTTTCCTAAAAGTATATAAGCCGGAAATAACTGATCATTAATTTGAATTGCACGATTACAAAAAGAAAAGACAAATTCAGAAAAATTAGGATTTTTTGTTTTTTCGAATTTAAGTTGATAAGCCTGCCCCAAAGCCAAATATGCTAAAGCATAAAGCGAATCTATTTCAATGGCTTGTTTAAAGAGGCTAATGGCAACATCAAGGTTCTCCGCTTTCTCATCGCTTTGCAAATAACCGAGGCCTTGCAAATAGCTTTCGTAGGCGAGTGGAACAGTCGTTCCTCCGGCGGTCAATACACGACGCATTTCCGGTTTCAGTTCTATATCCAGCAGAGGTACAAGTCTCATGATAACGCCATCCTGCCAGGTAAAAATATTTGCGGTGTGATCGCGGATTTCCAGAGTATTCTGTTGACGTAGAGTCTTCGTATCGACAAGGTTCATCTGCAAGACAATCATGTCACCCATGTGTTTGATGCTTCCGGTTATGACTTGAGTGACCGTGCTAAAAGCCCGTCTTGCATCGTTGACGCTAGTGATTTCGCTTTCACGCACCTCAAAACCGGGCACGACCCATAACGATCTTTCGAACTGCTCCAATTGGGCGAGCTTGCTGGTCAGACTTTCCACCAAACCGTCACAAAAAGCCTGGTCGGTTGAGTCACCGCCTACGATAGTGAAGGGGAGTACTGCCAGATTCTTCGCTTCAGCACCTAACCACTTCTTCACGGCCTTTCGGCCGAAAGGAAGCACCCATAATAGTAGCAGGGCTAAAATCACACCGCCAAACAGGACAATAGGCTTGCGGAGGAGCTTCGGAATAGGATGCAGTACAGCAGTCGTGTTTATAAGTATAGGAGCGTTTCCTGAACGTATATCTTTTTCAACACGATTCAGGTCCGCGTGCAGATCAGCTGCAGTCTGATAACGCTCTTTTGAGTCCTTTGTTAAACACCTTTTTACAATTTTTTCCAATTCCAATGGGAGGTTGCTGCCGTGCTCAATAATGGATTCCGGATCCTCATTTAAAATAGAATATATAACCGCCTGCTCATATTCACCCTTAAAAGGCGATTGACCGCTAAGTATTTCATAAAGCACAACACCAAGAGACCAGATATCTGTTCTGTGATCGACGGCTTCACCGCGTGTCTGTTCAGGGGACATATAGGCTACTGTTCCCATGGTAGTGCCAACCTTTGTGATCCCAGCCCGTCCGGCAAATTTTGCCAGGCCGAAGTCCATGATCTTC
>DAOUYY010000121.1 GCA_030665885.1 Fidelibacterota bacterium | reverse complement strand
GTTGGATTACTGTATCAGCCAGCGGTGTTAAAAATGCAATAAACATCTCTTTTGCAGCAGTATGACCAGGTGAACCGGGATTGCGAACTCCAAGATCACACTGTTGTTCTAAATATTTAAAAGCAATTTCACCATCAAACTGGGTGGTTTCAGTTGAGCAATCTATCAATACAAATAACAAAATCATTAAAAAAATCTGGTACTTATTCATCCCGTGTAATATGTGGTTTTTCATTCTATCTAAATCTTTCAGGTTTTGAAAACCCGAAAGGTTTTTTCTCACTTTCTCACCTGCTCACTTTCTCACTTTCACTTTATCCTCTAATAGATATGTTAATATCAAAACCGCCATTCTTGGTGATGCGTTTCCCTGTCCGCCTGTTAAAACTTTCACCATAGGTATAAAATATACCACCAGTAACTTTCTTAGTAAATGAATAATTGATTTTCGGAGACACTTTCCATGTTTTGTTTTCCTGAGAAACAGTAAATTTGGAACCTTCAGTATTTCTTTGGCGAGTTTTTGATTCATTATAATCAAACGAAAGTGAAAAACTGATATTATTCTCAAGATTCAAATTTTTCAGAAATGGTAGTGGAATAGTCATACCACCTCTTCTCTGGTAATTTATCGTTGACGAAATATTTCGATCATTAACAATCTCTGTACCACTCAGACGGTTATTTATCGTCCTTCCCTCAGTTAATCTAATTGTCGAGTTTATATTGTTTTTAAACTGCACTGAAACTCCCAGAAGTGGCTGGAAATACATTTTATACGAAGAATTAGTCTCTTCATCATTACGGAAAACACTTGCTTCTTTACCGGAAAAACCATGATCAAGGGACAAAGTTTTGCAAAATTTAGATAGGAATTTTATCTTTTCTAATTGGCTCCATCTAACAGTCCAGCCTGGAAAAGGGATTCCATCTTTCCCATTTTCACCGAGTGGGAAAAAATCACGGGTCATGTTTTTCCCTTCCTGTCCCTGGGAAAGCGTCCTCGCCATATTTTGTGAAAAAGAGAGACTGGTGCTAATGTTTGGAAGAATGCTTAATCCTGAGCGCATGGAAAAATCAACATTTTTCGAGAGATTGTCCTTATTATTCTCAGGAACCTCTCCTGAATTAAACTCAAGCCCTGGATCATCCTGAAAACCAAGGCGATATAAAACACTGGGACTACCCATACGTCCATTACTACGGATAGACTGATTTACCGAATAGCTTACCTGTATAGTTTGCATCTTTTTTAAATATTTATGAAATAGTTCTAATACTTTTATCTCTTTTACTGGCTTTTTCTCTTTAGGGCTACTCTTAGGTGAAGAAGGCTTTGGAGCACCGGATCTTCTACCTTCTCCTCTTCCTGAAGATCTTCCGCTAGTAGTTCTTGATTTACCCGATTTAGGAGTGTAAAAAGATTCCATGATAGACGCTAAATTAAGGCTAAATGAAGTTGACATCCGGTTCTGAGAACTTAATTGATCAATACTCTTCGTAGCACTCCCTAATGGTTCACTCCAACCATAATTTGAGCTGTAGTTAACGCTTGGTTTTAACCATGTAAAAATCTTCGGGGAAAAGGATGCCGAAAAGTTCTCCCTCACATTTACAGGTATACCTGCCTTCCATTCAGTCAATGCTTTTAATTTTTCTCCCCTGAACTCATCCATATCATTTTTCATACCTTTTGTATATGTAAAATCAAGGTTATCAAATACCTTATACCCAAAGCTGAAATTTCTATTCAGACCCATATTATAATTAGGTTTCTTGGGTTCACCAACTCTTGGGATATTACTTGATTTACTTTCGGATACATCCATTGAAAGTTCCAACTTACTTGGTGTATAATACCAGCGTAATTCACCAAACTTACTTCCCAAAATAGGTATGCCCGACATCCATTTTAAAGGTTGAAAATAATTATCGCGCCCAAAAGGTATTTTATAGGAGAATTTACCGGAGTAATTTTCCGATTTTGATTCCCTAACATTCACGGACGAATTATTTTTCCATTGAGCATTAAATCCCGTACTTATCTGGTCAATTGTATATTTCGTAAGCCAGAAATCCGAGGGGCTTTTTGAGAACGAGGTATTAAATCCATAAGACTGTGAGATCGTCAATATGCTATCAGGTGTTGTGTCTCCCGATAGAATATCAGTACCTGGAACATACTTAGGAGTACTTACATTTTCCGAGTAAGAGCCGGAAACAGGGATTTTCAATCCCCATTTATTAGGTGCAAATTTATGTAGAGACAACGAGCCCTGCGCCCTTAAATTTCTTGATGTATTCAAACCACTAGCTTTAAGACTTGGTCTCTGTTCAACAGTGTGAAAATCGGCGTCTTTACGATTTATACTAATATTTATATTAGCTAAATCCGCAATTTTAAGTGAAGCCTTGGAGCGGTAAGCAACTCCGGGATCTCTACGAACTTCCGATAAACGCAGTTCGTCCAACCAGACTTGACCATAAATTGAATTGTCCCATCTATTGCGTGGTGACGTCTGATTATAATCATCCAGAGCATATTTCTGATTTTTCATGCCAACTTCTATCTGCTGAATACGTGATAATGCCGGGGAACCGTATATTATTACTTCTTCGCCTGTGTATTTTCCATCCACAACCTCCCTGTAATGCCGTTTGATTATTTCACCTGCTTCACTCCTTGTAATCCTGTATTCCTTGGGACGTACATCTTTATTAGGATAATCCTCCTCTGAATTGTATGATTTAAGTCTTGTAATAAAGTCCAGATCAATCTCCATTTTGTTCCGTTTGTCCCATCCGGGATAAACAGGTTGTCTGTATTCATAATATTGCGGGTTCTGCCCCCCCCTTCCAAATCTAATAAAAAATTGGAGAGGTGTTTTTTCTCCCTCGCTATAAATGTAACTTCTCGTACGGAGATTATGGCCATTAATAAAAAGTTTCATTCTTTTGTATGTGATAAAACTAGACTCTTCAAATAGAACCTTTTTAGCAGCACACAGTTCACCGGGTTTTAATCCTTCTGCGCCCTCGAGGCTGAGAACGAGAGATTGCTCTTTCATACGTAGCTCATTAATGCGATCATACTCTCCCTGAACACCCTTTGGGGCGTCATAAATATCCGGATTATCTTCCGTGTTAATTACAGTTACCGCAAATTCTCCCTCTTTCTTTATATAATCTGCATTTTCATCTTCTGCGATTCCCAGCTCCTCCCATTCATTTCCTACCATTTCAATTTTTGCAATCCAAATTGAATCTTCACTTGCTGCTCTATCAAACCATAATCGGCACGCACGAATAGTTTGCCAGGTAACATTTCCTCCGGATTTTGCCTTCTGAAAATCGGGAAGAGGTACTCTGTACAATTTCCAGCCTGTCGGTTTTCCATTTGTTTTAAGTGTCCTACCAGCAATATAATCATTATCTTCTTCACCAAGATAAAAATCCACAGTATAGTAATCATTAACTCGATCCAGAACATAGTTATTATTCATATCCTCTGTGTCCGGGTAGAGCCCATAAACATCCTTCGAATTCCCTTCTGTCCCATTAATATACCGGTAATTGGTTGAGCCTTCTTTCCATTTCCAATTATCAGAGTGAGGGTCATCCTTGCTCCTTTTATACTTGGTTAATTCTTCATCGCCTATTCCTAAAGTATCTATCCCTCCATTGTCTATGGGAATAAAGACAAGTTCATCCACATCAAATACACCGTCTATACCGGTATCTTCATCCGGAAGGTCAAGAAGATCGTTACCCGTTGTAAATCCAGCTTCGGGTTTATCCTCGGTACTGAGTTTATTATCCAGTACGACCTCTTCACTTATCTGCCCAAGATCAATATGCAAGTGTCCAGAATTTCCTTTAATCCAAACCTCAAGAAATTTGGTTTTTGACTGATCGTAGTAACTTGTTGGAAAAAAGTACGTCATTCCACCCCAGGCTCTTTTAGCTATCTCCGGATCGGCTCCAACACCAACGCTGGTAGCCCATTCCGGATCCATTGCCATAATTAACACTTCTGTAATATTATTTTGCGCTCTTACACTAACCTCTTTATTCGGCCAGATATTTTTAGTCGGAATACCACCAAAAGGATTAAACCAGAATGTAAAACCACGCTGACTCTCGTCTTTAAGTTCACCATTATCATCAAGCGGCACTGATGCCAAAGACCAGTAACGCCGCATAATTGGTGGAGAGGTAATTCTCTTAGAACCCTCGAAATCATCAATAAATCCAACACCATCAGGATCGCCGGTTTCTTTATTACTAATAGTGTTTGGATTTGGTAAAACCTGAGCTATTTCACCTTCAAATGAAATAGAAGATTGCTGGTCCGTCCTTATAAGCGGCAGCCAATCTACTGCCCGGGTGAGAAAGTCCAGCTTCCTACTAAACCGACTGTTTAAATCCCATACAAAGTTGCGAATTGGTTCATAGCCAATATCAACCTTTTCATCTATCACTGATTTACTAAAATACAGGGCTGTACCGCCAATATATGAATTTTCGCCAAAATCGTACTGAGCCCTTGTACCCAGGATTGTTTTTTTATCAAGCTGAAAGAATTGATTTTTTTCATATTTAATATCAATGTTAGCATCAGGGTTCAAAGCATCCTGCCGTAGAATTGTAAGTGTACCTGAGAAATAATCAATTGTATAATCTACTCCTCTTGTCAGTGTTTGATTCCCAAGTGTAACGCTTTCACTTCCCTCTATAACCATGGGCCCAAGGTTTATGGTTGAACTCCTGTTTTCATATTTGTACACTATTTTGAATTTCGAATCAGCGGTTATTTCGCTGTACATGGTTTTAGTGCTATCATACATTGCTGAACAATTGTAATTATCACTGAGATTCGGGTTTCTTTCCCCAGTATCATCATTTTCCCCATATTGAAACGGACGTAAAAATGGTAACCATAGCTCTCCAAGTTGCAGATTTATTATCGCCCCATTATCAATATCCAAAATATCATCAGGTACTAAATTTCCGTTTTGGTCTTTACTGTCCAGACCAAACTTCTGTAGAAAAGTTTCTCCATCCTCTTTCGCTCTATCCTCATCTCCAGTCTCTCCATGTACGTAAACAATTTTTAAATCAAACCCATCCGGGTTAATTCCCGTAGCTCCTAAAGAATAAACATTCTTAAATTCAAGGTCCCAACAGGGATTAGACGGTACCATCTGTTCCGGTTTTATTAGCTTTAAAACAATATTAGTTGTATCAAATTCACTTCTCTCCCAATCGCCATACTCCTCAATTGTATTTTCTGTTTGATCAGTAATTCGGTAAACAACCCCGATAATTTCACTTTCCTGAACCTGTGTAGCCATTCTGATGTACCCGAGATTTAAATCCGCATAATATTCCTTATCAAGTTCAAGCCTTTTAAATATTCTCTGTTCAATATAATCAGAATAAGCGTTCGTATCAGCCAGGTCCACGTAGGCTTTTCCGGGTATGCTTCCCGGCACTTCCATAGTTATAGATTTATATACCTCAAGGTCTGCAACAACTTTATTAGGATTAAAAGTAAATCTTCCACCGCTTTCAAAAAAGCCCTCGTAGAAAGTACTCCTGAATTCTTTATCAAGGAAAAAGTATAAGTTTCTTCTATACTCATAATCCTTAATTGAAGCATTTGTAGCCTGAGCACCTCCATCCACACTTAATTTTTCTTTCTTGCCCTTCTCTACACTTGCTATTGTAGTAACATCGAGACCACCCAACTTCATTATCGCTTTCAATCCAAACAGCCCATTGTTCCTACCGGAAAATGTGACAAACTGAGTTCCCGGCAGTGATAAAGCAACATTCCCCGCCTCTACTTTTTGTACAATATCATCTTCCTGACCCTTATATATGATTTTGAGAGCATTTTCAAAATCAAAATCACGCTCACTATCCTGATCAACAAGAACACTAATTTTATCCCCAATTTTCCCTTCTATATTAAGCTGCTGTTTCTGATCAATAATAAATGTAGTAGACTGCCCCTCTCGAAATCCACTTCTGACCTGAGATCTCTTCTGGTTTTGCAGGCGTCCATTAATATTAACATTTCCTGAAACTTGAAGAGAAACCCTCTGTCCGGCAATATCTGCTCCAATAAGTTCCAGCTTTTCAGTACGACGTTTTTTCTCTTCTTTTCCAGTAGCTGCTAAAAACAGTTCACGCATCTCTTCTCGAAGAGAATACCTCTTTTTATACTCGTAATATTTTGATATGGGCATACCTTGAGGATCAAGAATATCTACTCCATCTATCTGATTAGCAAACAATATATTCTCACCTGAAGCGTCTATAATTTCCCAATCTTTTGCACCGGGAAATCTCACTTTCAAAATATGTTTGTTAAGATAAATATAGTTTGGAGAGATCAATGATATACCTTTTTTCGGTTCTAATTCACTGGAGCTGAACCGATGAGAAAGCCAATCGACATGAATAGGAAATACGACTCCTGTTGTATCGTTTGATACATCTTGTGCCCTTAGCCAACCAATGCAGGCAAATAATGCAATTATATATTTAGCTCTCTTGCAGAGAATGTTTTACGCCACCCTTCTAATCCTACTTAATTTATCTTATAGTTATTCTAATATTCTAAACTAATAACAATTATACGGGCGACACCTCAACTATTGTTTACTAATAAAAAAGTGTTTTTTATACTTTTGTGAAGTTTTCTAAAAGCCTTACCTCTGTGACTGATGCTATTTTTCTCATCACTACTCATCTCTGCATAAGTTTTACCTTTTTCAGGTATAAAAAAAATTGGGTCGTAGCCAAAACCACCTTTGCCGTGACATTCTGTAAGGATAACACCTTCAACAACCCCCTCTTCCGAAACCACTATCTCAGGATGATAAAAAACTGCAACAGTACGGAATCGCGCCTTTCTATCTTTCTCAGGGACAGCACTTAAATCTTTAATCATCTTCTCGACATTGTCTTTATAAGTTGCTTTTTGCCCTGCATATCTGGCTGAAAATATTCCTGGTCTTCCATTCAAAGCATCTACTTCCAGCGCTGTATCATCAGAAATAGTTGGCAATCCTGTAAATTCCGCCAACACAGACGCTTTCTTTAATGCGTTCTCATAGAGGGTGTTCCCGTCCTCTGTCACATCCGGTGCTCCGGGAAATTCATCAAGGGTTCGAAGATTCACATCTGGCAATTGTAATATTGAACGAATCTCCCTGATCTTATCTTTATTACTTGAAGCAATCAATATATCCATGAAAATATTTTTCTTAATCCTGCTCTTATAACTAAAATCAAAAACGCCAGAAATTTTATATATAATTCTTTTTAATGTCAAGTGTATTGACCAGGATTTAAGAGGAAACTAAATTGATTTATATTCTGGTTTTAGCGCAAGGAAAAAACCAATTTTTCCCAATCCCAAAGGGATCTCTTTGAGACGGAATATCTTCGACGCACAAAGCCAAATTGGGTTTTCCTACATTTATGCTTCGTAAGTGCTGTCTGTTGCTATCCCTCTGCTATTCTTTTAAGTGTTTCTTTTAGCATCAGCCAGAATTTCTCAACAGTTGAAATCTGTACACGTTCGCCTGGAGAGTGTGGGCTTATAATTGTCGGACCAAATGAAATCATATCCATTCC
>DAOUYY010000194.1 GCA_030665885.1 Fidelibacterota bacterium | reverse complement strand
GTCTAATTATTTATGCTTTACAAAATGGTACCGCTATCTTGCTGATTTACCGAACAAATTAAATATTGTAAGCAGGTCATCTATTATCCCGATTGTAATATGGCTGAAACATACACAGACAGGTGATATTTCAGAATGTGGGGGCTTTAAGTTATCATGGAATAGATATATATGGAATGAAATATGTTCCGAACCCGGCTATTGTACTTCAAATTTATGTCAGAAGTATCACGGTTGTTTTTTGGGTAAAGTGAGATACCAGGCGTCTTCGTCTGATGTTATAATTATAAATCATTCTTTACTTCTCGCTGATTCTGTAGCCGATAAAAGAGTATTGCCTGAATATACAACTCTCGTTGTTGACGAAGCTCATAACTTAGAAAAGAACTCGTATAATTATTTTGCTTCAAAAATAAACCTTCCGTTAATTAACTATTTGTTAAAAAGTATCTATAGTGGTTCTAAGCCAGAAAGAGGAATATTAGTAGATATACTGCAGCTCAGTCAGCAATTAAAAAAGCGTCATGAAATCGAAATGTATATTGAAAAGATTAAAGAAAATATTGATGATCTGGGCATTACAGCAACTGCATTTTTTAAAAGGATTGTTGCTCAAAAAACACCAAACGAAAATGAAAAAAAGTACGGCATAAAGAAGAGATATAAAGTATTTAAAGATGAATTTGTGAATTTCGATGTCGATTCCAATACCTTTATCTTTGAAATGAAAAATCTGAGAGAAAATTTAAAAGAGATTTTGACTAAAATTGAAGAATTGGTTGTTGATTTCCCAAAAGTATTTGATGAATTAAGAGTAAAATTAAAGAATCTATCTTCCCAATTAGAAAGCTATCAAAATAATTTAGAAACATCCATTAAAGCAGAAAATGAAGAACTAGTTTTTTGGTATGAGATAGGGTCAAAGAGAAAAGAAACGACGGTAGAACTGGCATTTACTCCTTTAGACGTATCAAAATGTCTCTATGATAAAATATATAAGAATTTGCACAGCACGATTTTGACTTCTGCTACACTTCAAATTACTGACTCATTTGATTATCTGGAAAACAGGACAGGAATGTCGCATTTTGGTGATGAAAAGAGGATTACATCTTCAGTAGGTTCTCCTTTTAAATATCCTGAACAGGCAATGTTTTGTACATATCATGCTAATAAATATAAGAACAATGACTATCAATCTATTGCTTCACTCATAGTTAGATTGTCTGATGAATTTAAAAAAGGAATAATGGTGCTTTTTACTTCTTATTCTTCGTTAAAACAAATTTACAAAATAACGAGTCCTTCTTTTAAAAAATTAGGTGTTACATTATTATCTCAGGGATATGGAGGATCAAGAACCAATCTTTTGGAACAATTCCATAAGGAAAAGAATTCTGTCCTTTTTGGCACAAACAGTTTCTGGGAAGGTATTGATATTATTGGAGACTCTCTTGAAATACTTATAATGCATAAATTACCATTTCCGGTCCCGTCAGAACCTATCATTGAGGCAAATGTCGAAAAAGTACAGAAAGAGGGGAAAAATCCCTTTTTCGATTATTATGTTCCGGAGTCAGTTCTAAAATTCAGACAGGGTTTTGGCAGGTTAATACGTTCTACAACAGATACCGGAGTTGTAATTAATCTGGATGATAGACTTGATAAAAAGATGTACGGAAATGTATTTAAAAAGTCACTTCCTTTAGAAGCATTAAGTATTGTTGGTGAAGATAAATTAGTGGATTTAGTTCGTAGATTTTTCAAGTGATAAAATCTCGATATTACTCAACTTCTTATAAAAATATATTCAACAGAAATGCAAAATGAAGAGAGTGGAATTGTTATATGATTTTCGATGTTAATGATCTTCTTGAATTGAAGCTTTTGTTAAAGTAAATTTAGAAAGTGATTTTCTAGGAGAAAATAATATGGAAACTTTAAAAGAGGCTAAGAAAAAGTTTGAAAAAGAGTGGATTGCCTTTCTGGTAAAAGAAGAAATTCCGGAAATCTCCGGTAAGGTATTAGATCATGACAAGGATAAACATGCCCTCCATAAGAGACTGCGTGAAAAAAAGATAAAGTATGCATACATTACTTTTGCAGGTCCTTACATTCAGCCTGGCTATGAGGTGTTATTCTAAATGGAATTTGAAATTGGAATTCCAATTATCATAGAAATGGTATTATAGAAGTACCACTCTTAAGCGTTAAAAATATATCCATAGGAGAATTGTCTTGTAAAAATATAGAAGTTATTTGTCATACAATACCAGAACTTGTGGAAATAGATGGCCTCCTTGGTTTAAGTTTCCTTTCCCATTTCAAAACCATCATAGATTATAGAAAACAATTGTTAAAAATTGTGTGAGTAATCGAATGTAAAAGAGGGTAAAAATACCTTTTTTGACTATTATGTTCCAGAGTCAGTTCTAAAATTCAGACAGGATTTCGGCAGGTTAATACGTTCTACAACAGATACCGGAGTTGTAATTAATCTGGATGATAGACTTGATAAAAAGATGTACGGAAATGTATTTAAAAAGTTACTTCCTTTAGAAGCATTAAGCATTGTTGGGGAAGATAATTTAATTGAATTAATAAAAGAATTTTTAATAATAAGAGGTGAGGTAGTATGTTTTTGGTTCGGGTAATACTATTTGCTTTATTAATCGTTTTCAACATTAATGCTAAGGAAAATCATCAACTGACTGTTAGTGATCTTTATAACGATCCCGGTCTTTCTCGATATAAATATCGAGAGAAAAATATCGTATGGACGCCTGACGGAAAATGTATCGCATATTTTGAAAACATAGATAGTACTCAAATTGCTTTACTTCGCATGAATGCACGTTCAAAAACAATTGATACTATCTTCGTTTCATCACAGTTACAATGGTTTGGAGAAAACGACACAATAAAAATGAATCCCAGAAGTTATAAATGGTTTCCCCTTGGAAATAAATTGCTGCTGAAAGGGGAAAACGATTTTTTTATTTACATTATTGAAGAAAAGAGCTTGGATAGAGTAACGACAGATAAAGACAGTAAATCAGATGTTAAATTTTCACCTGATGCTAAATGGCTAAGCTACATCAAGGATTACGATATCTGGATAACAAAAATAGATACTAAAGAGAATTTGCAACTGACTAAAGATGGAAATGATAGTTTATACAATGGTGAATTAGATTGGGTTTATCCTGAGGAATTAGATATAAGATCAGGGTATCAATGGTCTCCTGACAGCAGAAATATAGCCTTTATGCAAATGGATGAGAGCAATGTACCAAAATTTCCAATTCCTGATTGGACAAATCCTCATCCTGACATTTACTGGGAATATTATCCTAAAGCAGGAGATCAAAATCCGGAAGTTCATCTTGGTATTATTGATATTTTTGAAGATAAGGTGGTCTGGATAAATCTCGATTCTCCTGACATCGAATATATTCCACGATTTGATTGGCTGCCGAATTCTGAAACATTGGCTGTTCAGACTTTAAACCGCGGTCAAAATCATCTTAAACTATATTTTGTTAATACTGTATCAGGAAATTGCCGTTTGATTTTAGAGGAGAAAGATCCATATTGGCTGAATATTACTGATTTATATTACTTCTTTAAAAACAGGGAAAATTTTATCTGGTATTCGGAGCAAGATGGCTTTATGCACTTATACTTATATGATTACGAGGGAAACATCATCGAGCAGCTGACAAAAGGTAAATGGTGTGTAACAGAATTGAATGATGTAGATGAAAAAAAGGAAATTGTATATTTTACCTCAACAAAAGAATCAGTTCTCGAAAGGCACATTTATTCTTTATCACTAAAAACAAAAAAATTCGTTAAAATTGATAAAGGTAAAGGAACTCACTCCGGTAATTTCTCACCATTATTCCACTACTACATAGAAAGATTCTCAAGAATTGATATACCAACAAAATTATATTTGACGACTATAAAGGGGAAAAAAGTAAAGGTTCTTTTTCAAAACGATGAGTTCGATAAAAATAAATATGGATTTGGAACAACCAGGTTTAAAGAAATTGCTGCAGAAGATGGTGCCATTTTGTACTGTTCTTTATTGTATCCAAGAGATTTCGATCCAAAAAGGAAATATCCTGTTTTAATCTATGTTTATGGCGGCCCTCATGCTCAGCTTGTCTGTAATAGATTTGTTAATACATGGCATCAATTGTTAGCACAAAGAGGATATTTGGTTTTTGCTCTGGATAATCGAGGATCCTTCGGTCGTGGTCGTGATTGGGAAAGAAAAATATATCTTCAATTGGGTAAATGTGAGCTGCAGGATCAACTTGCAGGTGTAAATTATTTAAAAAGTTTGAATTATGTCGATTCTGACAGAATCGGGATATGGGGCTGGAGTTATGGTGGATATATGACTCTGTATTCATTATGCAAAGTGCCGAATATTTTTAAAACAGGCATTGCAGTCGCTCCTGTCACTGATTGGAAATATTATGATTCTATATATACTGAAAGGTATATGGGATTACCGAAAGAAAATACTTTAGGTTATAAAAAGAGTGCTCCAATTAATTTTGTAGATCAGCTGAAAGCTAATTTTTTACTTGTACATGGAATGGCTGATGATAATGTACATTTTCAACAAAGCGCGTCATTTATCAATGAACTGATCAAATTCAATAAGCATTTTCAGTTTATGACCTATCCAAAAAGAAAACACGGTATAAGAGATAAAGAAGCACAGATTCATCTTTATGAAATGATGACTGAGTTTATTGAAGAAAATTTATAGTCCATCTGTTCGTGAATTTTTACTAATTCTAAGGAATCAATCCATTAAAT
>DAOUYY010000243.1 GCA_030665885.1 Fidelibacterota bacterium | reverse complement strand
TGATAATAAAATTCCACCAAAGAGAGGAACAGCACCGCCAGATAAACCACTACCTGCACCTCGTGGCGTAACAGGTATTCTCTCTCGATTTGCGAACTTCATTACTTGAGAAATCTCCTCAGCAGTTCGAGGTTTGATAACTACATCTGGCATTTTTGCATAACTCTTCTCTGCTATCTCATCATGCGAATATGGCTCCAATTTCTCAGTATCTTCATAAATCACATATTTCGAGCCAATTATCTCTCTAAGCTCATCAACTATTTCCTGTGTTACTTTATTATATGTATAATCAGACACTTTAAAAGTCCCCTTATTTGTTTCTCTATTGTTTCAATGCTTCTAATTTTTTTGTCAAAACAGGTAAAACTTCAAATAAATCAGCAACGATTCCGTAATCTGCAACCTGGAAAATTTGTGCTTCAGGATCGCTGTTAATTGCAACAATATTTTCTGCCGTTTTAATACCTGCAAGATGCTGAACCGAGCCTGAAATACCAACTGCCATATAAAACTTCGGACTAACCGTTTTTCCGCTTAATCCGACCTGATGAGGATAAGTTGCCCATTTAAGATCAACAGCTTCTCTCGAAGCACCCACAGATCCATCCAATAGTGCTGCAATATCATGTATCATCTGAAAATTATCTTCTTTTTTCAAACCTTTACCACCAGAAATTACAACATCAGCATCCTGGATATTAGCATCCTCATCCTGATTTATTTTAAACTCCAATTTCTTGATTCTGCTTTTTAAAATTGATTTGTCAACTTTTTCATAAATAATATCACCGGTCCGACTATTATCAGGAACCAGAGGTTTATTTGAATGAGGTCTTACGGTCGCCATCTGAGGTCTATACTTCGGAGTCATTATCGTAGCAAGAATATTTCCCCCAATAGCAGGTCTTGTCTGAATAAGATTCCCGGTCTCCTCTTCAATATCTAAATCAGTGCAGTCAGCTGTAAGTCCGGTAATACATTTAATAGCTACTGCCGGCATAACTGTTCTTCCAGTAGTAGTAGCACTGGCAATTATTATCTCAGGATTGTATTTTTGAATAAGTGAGGTGACAGTGTTAGCATAAGGCTCGGGGAGAAAATATTCAAGCGACGTGTCTTCTATTACAATAACTTTGTCTGCTCCTCTATAAATAAGTTCCTGAAGGCCCTCTTTGTCTATACTTTTTCCCAGAATAATAGCCACAAGTTTAACATTTCGCTTATCTGCTAAAAATCGCCCTCGTGTTAACAGCTCGTAGGAAACTAACTTAATTTTTCCATCTTCCTGTTCACTTAAAACCCAAACATCTTTGTAAGACATGTTTTATTCCTCTTAGATAATCTCTTTTTTCTGTAAATATTCAATCAAGCCATCAACAGCTTTATCCAATTCACTTTCATTTTTCGGCATTAATATTTCACCACCCCTGCTTACCTTAGGTTTAGAAATTTTCACCACCCGTGTGGGAGAACCTTCCAGACCAAGATAATCTCTTTTCGCTTCTATATCATCAGGACCCCAAGTCTTTATTTCCTTCTTTTTTGCAAGCAACTTCCCTCTCATCGAAGGTAATCTCGGATAATTTATCTCTTTTACAACCGTCAACAGGCATGGTGTCTCAATCTCCAGTATTTCATATCCCGTTTCAACCATCCGTTGAACAATCATACTGTTTTCATTCACCTCTTTAATTTTACTTACATAAGTAGTGAAAGGAATATCCAGCCATGCAGCGATTCCCGGGCCAACCTGACCTGTATCTCCATCCGTTGCCCTTTCACCACATATTATCAGGTCATACGGATTGAACTTTTTAATTGACTGAGATAAAGTGTATGAAGTCGCTAAAGTATCTGAACCGGCAAACTCTTTGTTAGAAAGAAGAATTCCATCATCACAACCCATAGATATTGCTTCTCTAATAGCCATCTCAGCCTTCGAAGGTCCCATAGAAATGACTAGAATCTCGCCGCCATGTTCCTCTTTAAGTTTAACAGACTCCTCAATCGCATATAAATCAAGTGGATTTATTATAGACTCGACCCCATCTCTAATCATAGTACCCGTTTCCGGGTCCATCGAAACATTACTGGTTTCAGGCACTTGCTTAATAGGCACAATTATTTTCAACTCTCTCTCCTTTTAGTTCTTATTTTTTATCAGGAAGTCTCGATTTCATCCCTTCAATTAGTTCTTCAATTTCTTCAAATCTAGAACGAATCTTTTCAATTAGCTCCCTTTCTTTTTCTTGTTTATTTTCTGTCTCCAGATACTCCATCTACATTTTCCCCTTTTAGTCTTTAAAATTCCAATGTCTGCCTAAACTATTTAACAAATTTATATTGTAAAAAGCACGTACAATTTACTAAGGTGATAATGTAAAATATTTTCTCATAGATAAAACAAATTATTGGTATTTTAAAATAATGGAGAGAAACGAATTACACGGAATATTACTAACGTTACCCTGAATTGCAATGTGCTAAAATAAGACAGCCTAAAAATATTTTTAGGTGAGAGGATTAGATATCCTAATATTAAGACAAATATATTGACCCGAAAGTACCCGAAGATGAAATTATTTTATCCTCATACTTTCAGTATATCATTACAGGAATTATATATATTGAGTTTATCATTGAGCATTCGATCAATGCATTAACAACTAAATTGCCTGAATAGTAACCACTCAGCTTTGTAAAAAACTTGTTCTTACCTTGAGTCAAGCGATCTCTACTTTTCGGAGTTCCCGCAATTACGATAGCTTCTAGCATAACTAATAAATCACCTGATTAATCCTTATACTTCATCATAACTTCATGCAGTCTTAATGCCTGGATAACAAATGTCTCCAACCGCGCTTCGATGATCTGTGGGAACGGGCTCCCGTCACTCTCAATAGCCAGGAAAGGCATATTTGGTATTTCCTGTGTTATTTGGTCAGTCATTCTATCTTTTCTGAATCTTACCAAATGCTCTCTATCCATATTAATATTCAGGATCGACTCACTTAGACGGTTCGGCATACATCCAAACGGACCAATAGCGATTGCCCCGCAGAATTCTTCCCCGACTTCATCTAAAGGACCGCCAATAGTGAGTATTGCTTCTCCAAGTAATTTAGGCGAAAGGAAGTTTTCAGCCACTCGTATTGTGTGGCCTACATTAATGATTCGAGATATATACCATCCCGATTCAGCCATTATAGACTTAACTTTCTTCTCAATCCTTACCATTATTTTATTTTTTATTCTCTTGATTAGACGATCCTTTAATCC
>DAOUYY010000132.1 GCA_030665885.1 Fidelibacterota bacterium | reverse complement strand
AATTGCCGGATAACGTCGAGCATTTGACCTGTCTCTTGAAAGTCCATGAAAAGCACTAACGACTTTTAATGTGGACTGCGTAACCGGTTCTTCAAAGTTGCCACCGGCTGGGCTAACGGTACCGCCAATTGTCAAACTTCCAATTTCTCCATTATTTAATTCGACGAGACCTGCACGCTCATAAAACTGTGCTATTCTTGATTCGAGGTAAGCCGGAAAAGCTTCTTCACCCGGTATTTCTTCGAGTCTTCCCGATAACTCACGCATCGCTTGCGCCCATCGCGAGGTTGAATCAGCCAGTAACAGAACATTTAAACCCATCTGTCTGTAATATTCACCCAAAGTCGTAGCAGTATAAACTGACGCATCCCTTGCTGCAACAGGCATCGAACTTGTATTGCAAATAATAATTGTTCGGTCCATGAGAAATTTTCCAGTTCGTGGGTCAATTATTTCTGGAAATGTTCTCAGTGTCTCAACAACTTCACCTGCTCGTTCACCGCAAGCAGCAACAATGACAATATCTGCCTCTGCATATTTACTGGTTACCTGTTGAAGAACGGTCTTGCCAGCGCCGAAAGGTCCGGGAATACAATATGTTCCACCTTTTGCAACAGGGAAAAATGTATCGATAATGCGGGTCTGTGTTATTAAAGGTTCATGCGGAATCATTTTTTCTCTATATGAAGTAATGGGGATCTTCACAGGCCATTCAAAATACATTTTTAATTCTTTTTCGGAGCCGCGCTCATCCTTTATCAAAGCTATTGTTTCTTCTACTGTATAATCGTCTTCTGGGACAATGGATTTAATAACATACTCACCTTTGTAATGAAATGGTACAAAAATGTAGTGTTTGAAGATTCCCTCAGTAACGTAGCCTATAGAACTTCCGCCAGTGACAGTGTCTTCAACCTTTACTGTTGGTACAAAACCCCATTTTTTTGTAAAATCCAGTGCGTCCAAGCTAATGCCGCGTTTCAGAAAAAAACCATATTTTTGTGCTAATTCATTCAGTGGATTCTGCAATCCATCGTAAACCATTCCTAAAATTCCCGGTCCCAGCTGTACTGAAAGCATATCTCCGGTAAATTCAACAGAATCTCCAACTTTCAAGCCCTTCGTGCTTTCGAAAACTTGCATGAATGCGTTATTGCCTTGAATTTTAATAACCTCGGATTTCAGCTTTTCACTGCCGGTAATTGCATAACCTACTTCGTTTTGAATGATATTTCCATCGAAGGCAACTGTAATCATGTTGCCGTTAATTCCAATTATTTCGCCATTTTTTCTATTCATACGCCTATTTCTGTAAATTGTTTAAATTTTTCCAGACCTTTTTCTTTGTCAAAACTTTTTAATCTTTCCAGCACCTGCAGTTTCAAATAATATAAAACGATGAAATCCAGGTCAAAATGATGGTCGCTTTCTATTTCCTCAATAAAATTCCATCTTAATAACATGAGATTTTCCTCTACCTGAAGTGGATTTCCGTCTTTGATAATAGAAACAGGAAAGCTGATCGTTTTGTATTCTTGATTTATTTTTTTTGCTTTTCTCCACTCCATTAAGTCAATACGAATAAGTTTTTCGAACTTTTTGTAATCTTTCAATACCATGGGATCATCTGTACAAATAGTAGTATCGTTTATATCAACTTTTTTTAAAATTGCAAGGTCACGTTGGCTTAACCACTTTTCACCTTCTTCAAGGAAATCATCTATTTTCAGAAAAGATTCTTTGTCGAAAAAAAGTAATGGAAGCTGTGCGACGAAGTAGTAATACTTATCCATTATCTTTATCTAAAATTTCTTTAATGGAGGGATTTAAGAATTCTCGCAGGAAATCCGATATGTTCTGATCTGTAAAATCATAATAAACATTATCGCCTTTAGAACCAACACGGAATCCTTTTGAAATTCCACTATCAATTTTAAAAGTAACAGAATTTTTAAGGCTTTCTCTGGTTTTTGACAACAGTGAATCTTTCAGTTTATCTATATCTTTTTCACCAACTAAAAACTCTAATTTTGAATCATCTTTCCAGTTTTCTATCATTTTCGTGATCAAGTCTTTCAGGAATTCAGGTGATAAGGTTTTTGTTACCTCTTTTTTAAAAACTCTATCAAAAAGTTTTGTTATTTTTTCTTTAGTAACAAGAACGGTATCTCGTTCTGCCTGTCTTAAAGCTGATTCTGCATTGGTTTTGATTTTACCAGCACTTTTATTGGCTTCTTCAATAATATCGTCTGCGTCTTTATGTGCTTTTTTTAATATTGAAGATGCCTCATGTTTCGCATTTTCTAATATTTCTTTAGATGACCTTTTAGCCTCCTCGACACCTTCGGTTTTTATTTTCTCTATTAAATTTTCAAGTTTTATATCCATTAAAAATCTCCTTTATCGTTATTTAATAATGAGATTAGTAGTAAAGTGTATCCAACATCCAGCATGGGAAATGAATTTAATTTGTTCACTTCATCTTTAATTTTTGTCTCAAGTTTATTCAAAGTAACAACGAAATTAAACTTGGCAAATATACCTTTTTTCTTAGGCTAAATCAAGCCTGATAAACAGTGTAGTCAAGGAAATTTTTTATTTTAAAAAGGTATTTTGCAATATTTTATCTCTAATTTCTCTAAAAATATTGTAAATTAAATGCATGAAATATTTGTCTTTTGGAGTTTGTTGAAAAATGAGAGAGAGACGAGCCGCACGAGAAGTTACTCTGCAAGCTATGTATGCTCAGGAACTTACAGAGAATACCATACAGGTAGTTGAGTCTGATGTTATTGATAGATCGGAACTTTCAGAAGAATTGAAGAAATTTTCTATAGAACTTTTTGAATCATCCACAGCGCACAAAGAAGAATTAGATAAATATATTAAGGAAAAATCAAAGAATTGGGATTTTGACCGTATTGCAATTATAGATCGACTTATAATTAGAATGGCGATTTGTGAATTTTTATATTTTGATGATATTCCTTCTAAAGTATCCATTTCAGAGGCTATTGAGATAGCAAAGAATTTTTCTACGGACGATAGCAGTGCTTTCGTAAATGGAATTTTAGACGCTGTTCTCCATATGGTTTCAGAAGGAATTTCTACTAGTAATTAATTCACTCTAGTTTTGCAGAAAAAAACTTACTTTATTACAATAAATTACAAAGTGAAAAAGGGGTGGTTAATTAAAAAGTATAACTAATGATTGATGTTTTTAATAGAAAAGTAAAAATAACCTGTCTGCAGATAGGCAGAAAAGGAGAAAAGCACTAAGAAAGGAATATGTCGGAGACTGAAGTGAGAAATGTTAATAAACGAGTAATTTCAAGGTGAAAAGATGAGTATAGGATCATTTCTTACATCAATTTTTGGTACAGCCTCGGGTAGAGAAATTAAAAGAATTTCCCCGATAGTTGAGCAAATAAATCAGATATATCAATCACTTTCTGATGTTTCCATTGAAAAACTCCGTACGAAAACGGAGGAGTTTAAAAAAAATATTCAGGAAGTTAGAGAAAAAGCAGAGTCTGAGATAATTGATTCAGATATAACCCAAGATGAAAGCCGAAAGTATGTTATAAAGGAAGAGCAGAAAGTACTGGATGAGATTTTACCGGAAGCGTATGCTATGGTAAAAGAAATTTGCCGTCGGCTGATAGGACAGGAGTGGTATGCTTGTGGACATAAGATAGTATGGGATATGATTCCCTATGATGTTCAGATTGCCGGTGCTGTTATACTTCATGAGGGAAAAATTACTGAGATGAAAACTGGCGAAGGTAAAACTCTTGTAGCAGCTATGCCAGTTTATCTAAACGCTTTAACTGGTAGGGGTGTACATTTAGTTACAGTTAATGATTATCTGGCTCAACGAGATAGTGAATGGATGGGTAGAATTTATACAGAACTTGGGCTAGCGGTCGGATGTATTTTAAATAGCATGGATTCCGAAGAACGAAGGAAAATATATAACTGTGACATTACTTATGGAACTAATAATGAATTCGGCTTTGATTATTTAAGAGATAACATGGCAATTTCTGCTGAAGAGCAAGTTCAGAGGGGGTATTACTACTGTATAGTTGATGAAGTTGATAATATTTTAATTGATGAAGCAAGGACACCTCTTATTATTTCTGGACCGGTTTCCAGTACACGTCATGAGAAATTTGATAAATTAAATCCTGCAGTTGCCAATTTAGTGAAGTATCAGAGGGATACTATAAGTGCAATGCTGGCAAAGTATCCTGAATCACCGGATAACCTTAAAGATGGAGATGAAGCTGCAAGAAATCTTTATATTGCATCACAAGGTGCACCAAAAAATCGCCGCCTTCGAAGAATCCTTGAAGATCCCGGTTACCAAAGACTCCTTCAGACCGGAGAACGCGAATATCTGCTTCTTACAAGCTCTAAAAGTGGAGCTTCTATTAGTCAGGACGAATATTTCAAAGACCTGTATTATTCTATAGAAGAGAGGCAGCACAATATTACACTTACACCTAAAGGTGAAGAGAAACTAGCCGCTTTTTTAGGTATAGGAGTAGATGATCTTATCATTCCTGATCTGGCGGAAGAATTTGTTAAGATCGATGTAAATCCGGATTTATCTGATGCCGAGAAAGAGAAAAAGAAAATGGAATTTGAACAATTACATTCAGAAGTATCGGACCGTTTTCACAATATTTCTCAGATTCTCCATGCACATACTTTATATGAAAAAGATGTTGAATATGTTGTTCAAGATGGAAAAGTTCTTATCGTTGATGAATTTACAGGAAGGATACTTCCCGGGAGGCGGTATAGCGATGGGCTTCACCAGGCAATTGAGGCAAAAGAAAGGGTTAAAATAGAAAGGGAAACTCAGACCTTTGCAACAATAACCCTACAAAATTATTTTAGAATGTATAGTAAATTAGCGGGAATGACCGGAACTGCTGAGACTGAATCGGCTGAATTTAGTGATATTTATAAATTGGATGTAGTAGTAATCCCCACTAATGAACCCTGTATAAGAAAAGATTATGAAGATCAGATTTATAAGACTCGCAGAGAAAAATATAATGCTATCTTAAAAGAGATAGAGGAATGCAACCGCAGAAAACAGCCGGTTCTTGTAGGTACTATTAGCGTTGATGTTTCTGAGACTATTAGCAGAATGTTAAAACGCCGCGGTATTACTCATAATGTATTGAATGCAAAGCAACATAAACGCGAAGCTGAAATTGTAACCCGAGCCGGAGAAAAAGGGGCGGTTACTATTGCCACGAATATGGCTGGTAGAGGAACAGATATTAAGTTAGGAGAAGGAGTAAAAAAGCTGGGAGGACTTCATATTGTTGGTACAGAAAGACATGAATCCAGAAGAATTGATTTGCAGCTAAGGGGTCGTAGTGGACGACAGGGAGACGCGGGTTCATCACGATTTTTTCTATCATTAGAGGATGATTTAATGAGACTATTTAATAGTCAGCGCATAGCTGGAATTATGGATAAAATGGGAATTGAAGAGGGACAGGTTATTACTCACCGAATGGTTACACGATCTATTGAGCGTGCACAGAAAAGAGTTGAAGGCAGAAATTTTGGAATTCGGAAACATCTACTTGAATATGATGATGTTATGAATCAGCAGCGAACGATTATATATGATCGACGGAATTATGCGCTTAAGGGTGGAGACCTTAAAAGGGAGATATTTGATATTCTGGAGGATTGGGTAGATACTTTACTTAAAACCTTTACGGATTCAAAGATGATGCCGGAAGAATGGGATTGGGATAATCTGCGGAGTGAATTGGCATCTACTCTTGGTATTGATATTTCGTTGGATGAGCTCTCTGATGCTTCAATAAGTGCTCTTAAAAGAGAGATAGTTGATCGTGCTATAAAGTATTATGATCGGAAAGAGAAGTTTGTAGGCGAAGAGCAGCTGCGGTTCCTTGAAAAATTTGTTACTTTAAGAACCATAGATGAAAAATGGAGGGATCATCTCTATAGTATGGACCAGCTTAAAGAGGGTATAAACTGGAGAGCATACGGGCAAAAGGACCCACTTCTTGAATACAAAGGCGAAGGTTTTGATGCTTTTGTGCATATGATTGAGGATGTAAATAAACAGACACTGAAACTATGCTTTAGAGCTCAGATAGGACCACAAAATCCGGAAGATTTTCAGCAGAGACGACCTCGACCATTTAAAACAGAGCACAAAGATTCTCTCGGAATGGGTCTTACTGCTCCAGTTTCGCAAGAGCAGGGTTTTACTGAGGGGACTGCTATAAGTAATAATAGACAGCAGAAAAGGAGACCTGTACATATAGAACAAAAAGTGGGAAGAAATGATCCGTGTCCATGTGGAAGTGGTAAAAAATATAAAAAGTGTTGCGGGGCTATATCATAAATATTTTGGCTTATTATTTGTTGTCATTTTGAAATAAATTTCTTATATATGTGAGTAAACCAAGTTTAAAAAGAATTTAACAATGATTGATATAGATCATTTTTTATTATTGAGTTCACTTAAAAAAGGTAAACCATCAGAAAGAGAAACCGCCCGCCTGACCAAAGTCGGGCAGGTTGAAACGGTTATAGATGTTGGGGATGGGTATTATTAACCCACGACTTTCCCAATAAGGGATGCCTATGGCAAAGTCGTGGGTTAATAGTAAGTTAAGAAGCATTATAACTGTTTCTCTCATAGATTAACAGGAAATGAAAAGCTACCTGAAATATACCGAACAGTTTTTATTCTGCGCGATCTTCACGAATTGACAACCAACGAGGCCAGTAAAATTCTTCGGATTACACCTTCTAATACCAAAATCAGGTTAACGAGATCCAGAAATTTCTTAAAAAACAAACTGGAAGATTTGGCAAAAGAAGAAGGCTTAATATGAGCTATAACAAAAAGATGTTTCGTGAAGTTTGTGAATTTCTAGGTAGCAATCTCGACTCTAAACCATGTAAGATGCTCCGGGTACATCTTGAAAAATGTCACAATTGCAAAATCTTCGTGGATAAGATCAAAAAAACTGTTGAAATATATAAAAAGGCAGATAGGAGCGATAGTCTTCCCAAAAATGTTTCAAAGAGACTCTACGCTTTCCTTGTCCTGAAAAATCAAGAGGATTCATTAAAATGAAATAAAAATTTAAATTAATGGATATAAATTATT
>DAOUYY010000030.1 GCA_030665885.1 Fidelibacterota bacterium | reverse complement strand
AAAAAAAGTTCAAAAAACTATAGGCTATCAGATAATACGATCATCTGATAGTCCCGACAAGTCGGGATAGCAGAAGGATATGGGCGATATACTCCATCTGACAGGAAAAAGTTTTATATTTACCCCGTTAAATTCTGATTTATCAGAATATTTAACTGGGGTATATTCAAGGGGATCGCTTGAAGAAACAAAATCATGGTTACGGAAACTCATCAGAAGAAAAGTTTTATCCGGCAGCTGCCGGATTCATTACAATATCAAAAATTAATTGAAAAACTTGGACCCAAATTGAATGCGTTTATCAACAGCCTGCCTGTGCGGACACGCAGACAGGCACAAAATGATGATAACACTAATTTCTAATTTCTAATTTCAAACCATGAACGGTTACAAAATCAGTTTGTTTTTCAAAGAGGTTGTATATGGCTGATAATGAAAATATTTTTGATGTAATTTTAATTGGCGCAGGTCCCGCCGGTCTTTTTGCTGTGGATCGTCTTTTGAAGGGCGGTTTGTCAGTTTTGGTTGTCGATCGGGGAGAAGAACCATCAAAACGGGATAATATGAATTTTGGTATAGGAGGTGCAGGCGCATTTTCCGATGGTAAGCTAAATTTAACACATCGAATTGGTGGGGATCCAAATAGTTTTGGAAGAACACCGTTTGAAGTCGAGGAAGCCATTCAGATTGTAGATGATGTCTTTACAGAGATGGGGGTAGAAGGAGGATATTCCGGCACTAACGGTGAGAATCTTCAGAATTTATTACGTACTGCTAATGCTGTCGGTGTTGAATTTATTTTTGCTAAACAAAGACATGTTGGGACTGATAGACTTCATGTTGTAATAGATCGTTTTTATAAAAGATTATTAAAAAAAGGAGCGATTTTTAAGAAAAACACACGTGTGGAATCTATATATAAAGAAGGTGACATATACAAATTGATTGCAGGAAAGAAATTTTTCAAAGCAAAGGCTGTAATTGCTGCTCCTGGGCGAGCCGGGGCATATTGGCTTAGAGAACAATCTAAGCACCTGGGAGTTAAGACAGGTTATGGTCCAATAGATGTCGGCATTCGTGTTGAATTTCCTGCTATCATCTACAGTGAAATTGCAAAAGTAATGTATGACGCTAAGTTCAGGCTTTACAGTAAATCGTATGATGACCTTGTGAGAACTTTCTGTACGAATCCCAATGGCTATATAGTAAGTGAAAAGTATGATGATTTTGTATTAGTAAATGGTCATGCAAAGTGGAATTCCAAAACCGATAATACGAATTTTGCATTATTGTCCCGGGTTGTATTAACAAATCCGGTTGAAGACACAACAAAATATGGAAGAGATATCGCACGTTTGGCAACTACAATTGGTGGGGGTAAGCCAATAATTCAGAGGCTGACAGATTTTATTGAGGGTAGACGATCAACATGGGACCGCATCGCCAAGTCTTCAATTATTCCAACATTAAGAGATGCAACTCCAGGAGATATAGCGATGGCTTTTCCTCAAAGAATCGCTACAAATCTGGTTGACGGACTTAATGTTCTAAACGAAATAATCTCAGGATTGCTTTCGAGTAATACAATTTTGTACGCTCCGGAGATAAAGTTTTACGATACAAAATATACTGTAACTCCAAATCTTGAAACGACGGCGAAGAATTTTTTTGTCGCTGGAGATGCAAGCGGACATAGTCGAGGGATTGTATACTCAGCAGTGACGGGTATGTTTGCCGCTGAAGGTGTATTGAAGAATTTTGGGAAATGTTAAAATCTTAATTATCGGTTAAATACAACAGATTAGTAATGGAGTAAAAATGGGGGATTTTTTGGCTGAAAGGAAATCAAAAAGACTAATTTCACTTGATGCATTCAGGGGTATTACTATTGCTAGTATGATTCTTGTTAATAATCCTGGAAGTTGGGGTGCGATATACCATCCATTGGGACATGCAAAATGGCATGGATGGACACTAACGGACTTGATATTTCCTTTTTTTCTGTTCATTGTTGGTGTCGCTATTGTTTTTGCTTTTTCAAAGCGAATTGAGACAGGGCAGTCAAAAAAGAAGCTGTACTTAAAGATTTTAAAAAGGACTCTAATTCTATTTGGTCTTGGTCTGTTATTGAATGCCTTCCCATTTTTTCATCTGTCAACTCTAAGGATTCCAGGTGTGCTGCAACGAATAGCAATTACTTATGCAATTGCTTCAATAATAGTGCTTAATACAAATATTAAGTGGCAAGCCTATATTGCATGTAGTTTGTTAATTTTCTATTGGATGATTATGAAATTGGTACCGGTTCCAGGCTACGGTGCTGGTGTTTTAGAGCCTCAGGGTAATTTATGTGGCTTTATTGATGGTATATTGCTAAGTGGACATACATGGATAAATGCTCCAGCAAAAGGATTTGACCCTGAAGGGTTACTAAGTACAATACCGGCAATTTCTTCTGTATTATTAGGAGTATTAACCGGACATTGGCTAAAAACTGAGAAGAGTGACCTTGAGAAAGTTGTAATGCTTTTTGTTGTAGGAATTGCTGCTATTGTTCTGGGAGAGATAATGAGTATTTGGTTTCCCATCAATAAAAATTTATGGTCAAGCTCCTACACAGTTTTTACTGCTGGAATGGCATTATTGTTTTTGGGGATGTGTTATTGGTTGATTGATATAAAGGGATATAGAAAGTGGGCAACACCATTTCTTGTTTTTGGTTCAAATGCAATAACTGTTTATACTCTTTCCGGCCTTTTGGCAAGGGCAATGATATATTGGTGGAAAATTCCGCAACAAGATGGCAGTGCAATATCCCTTAAAACTTTTTTATACAGAATATTATTTGAATCCTGGGTGAGTCCAATTAATGCATCTCTCTTTTACGCTTTAACATATATTCTAATTTGGCTTGGATTAATGACAATTCTTTATAGAAAGAAAATATTTATAAAGATATAAGGGTACTAAAACTCAAAAGTTTTTATTAAACTGAGAAATATTTATGCCGTTTATTGAACTTAAAAGAATAAAGGAGATTGCAAGTAGTCAGATAGAGAGAGATGAAAAACTCAAATCAATATGTGAATTTCTAAAAGATAACATTCCTCACTATGATTGGGTTGGATTTTATATTGTTGATGATTATAAAAAGGAACTTTATCTGGGACCCTATGCAGGCGGTCCGACAGAGCATACACAGATTCCATTTGGGAAAGGTATATGTGGTCAGGTTGCAGAAAAAGGAAACCTTGTTATTATACAAGATGTCTCGAAACAGAGCAATTATCTTTCTTGTAGTCTTAATGTAAAGTCAGAAATAGTTGTCCCCATATTCAAGAATGGGAAATTAACAGCAGAGTTGGATATAGATTCACATTCAGATTCTCCGTTTACTGAATGGGACGAAAAAGTTCTTAAAAAAATTTGTGCCATTGTATCAAAATTATTTTAGACACTGTTAATTCTACTCCTAGAGCCCCCTGATCCATAAGGTGGCGGACTGAACGCTTATTGATGATTCTCTTTAAAAAGTTGGAGTATAATTTTTATGAGATTATTTCAGATTTTCATGAAACTTTTTTAAAGATGAACAATATACTTAAAGGCTTTGGAGTTTGCCGGTTTAATTCAATTGAATTTTTTAGAAGTTTTGGATTAAGTCTATAATAAACATATTGATTTTACCTATAATGCTTGCTAATATCGGTCGTGATTATTAAAGAAAAAAGAAAGGGTAAAAAAGTGAAATCAAAGATTAGATGGGTAGCAATCCCGGGAACTTTAGTTCTATTTTTGGCGGTTTTATTCATTTTCACACCTTTAGGTAAGGTGATTTTGGCTTCAGGAAGTAATCTTTATCTTAAGTTGAACGTTTTAAATGACATAATACGTATAGTGAATGATAATTATGTTGAGGTTCCTGACTGGGATAAAGTAATGGAAGGTGCTTTCACCGGATTGATGGGAAATCTTGATCCACATTCAGTTTATATTCAGGAAGATAAATTATCAGATATTCAAGAAAAATTTACCGGTAAGTTTGAAGGGATCGGGATTGAATTCGACATATTAGGCGGATATATAACAGTAATATCACCTATTGCCAACTCTCCTGCAGAGAAAGCGGGGTTAGACGTTTTAGATAAAATAGTAAAGATAGACGGTGAATCCGCCTATAAAATAACACGAGAGGAAGTATTTAAAAAATTACGGGGACCGAAAGGGTCTAAAGTCGATGTTGTGATCAGGCGTCAGGGAGTAGATGATTTTGAAGTGACTATTATACGCGATGAAATACCTATTTATAGTGTTTCAGCATCTTTTATAATTGATGATAGTACGGGTTATATTTACCTCAACCGCTTTAGTCAAACAACAACCAAAGAGATAGAAGAAGCTCTTTGCAAATTGGAAGATGCTGGGATGAAGCAATTGATTTTTGATCTTCGCAATAATAGTGGTGGGTATCTCGAGCAAGCAGTTAAAGTTGCTGATAAATTTATTGCAGGTAAGCAAAAAATCGTATATACGAAAGGAAGAATCCGAAATGCTAATGAGGAATTCTATTCAGGAAAAGATGAAAGTCATCCACGGTTTCCTCTGGTTATACTTATTAATAGAGGGTCTGCAAGTGCAAGTGAAATAGTTGCCGGAGCAGTTCAGGATCTTGATCGCGGAGTTATTGTTGGAGAGACAAGCTTTGGGAAAGGACTTGTACAAAGGCAGTATGATTTGCGTGACGGGTCTGCTATCCGTGTGACAGTAGCTAAATATTATACTCCAAGCGGGCGTTTGATTCAGAGACCTTATGATGATAATATTGCCAATTATTATGAATCATTTGCTCAAGAGAATAGGGATTCCCTTTTATCTGCAGAATCAGAAGAGACGCGCCCGCAATATCAAACAGTTAGCGGTCGTGTAGTATATGGTGGTGGTGGTATTACTCCGGATCATTATGTAGAATATAAACGGTACAAACACAATTTAAGTAAAGATACGATGAAACTTTTAAGACATCCCTCAAGAGTACTGTTTGAGTTTGCTGCTGAATATAGCGTAAAACATAAAAAGTGGGCAGGTAAAAAAGATAAGTTTATGGAAAAATTTCAGATTAGTGATAAAACTTTTGATGTATTTAAGGAGAGGGTGGAAGATAAAGAGATTGATATTGATCTTAGTAATTTTGATAATGATTCTGGTTATTTAAAGATGCTTTTGAAAGCTGAAGTAGCAAAGGACTTCTGGGGTTACGATGAATATTATAAAGTTATTCGACTACACGATAATCAAGTTCTTGAAGCAATGAAATATTTTAATGAGTCAAGACTATTGGTAGCAGGCGTAGAGAAATAGACCTTTCCAGTGTGGTAAAATAACATCTCTTGTTACTGAATTATTTATACTCTCTGTTTTTTACAAGCTCAAAAGTCGAGATAAATTTGCTTTTTTTAAAATTTTACCGCTTCTCGGTCCATGTGCATCCCAACTGCTATTGAAAAATAGTTCTAATACTTCGGTGGAGCATTTTTCTTCAAATAATGGATAATAATCTTTTGTCTTTTTACCGGTACCATAAATCTTGCCGGTTTTGAAAAATAGTTCGAGAAGTGCAAAACCCAGATTGATCCGATTCTCTTTTCCACTTAATCTTTTTTTTATTACTATCCTATCAGAATCAATGGAATATCCCGAAGGGGAATATCCAAAATCAATAGCCTCTTTTAGGAAGTTTATTATACGGCAGATACGGAATAATGTCATAGCCGCAGTTCTGTCAAAATCTAAAGTGGAGTAGGGAAAGTAACTGGAACGGTAGCATAATCGAGATAGTGGGATTTTATTTTGTTTTTGGACATCAGAAAATGTTAGGGTCCCAGGTACTAAATAAAATAGAGAAGGAGCAATAAGACAGGGAAGTGAAGAAAGAAATAGTATAGAATAAAAATTTTCTTTAATAGTATCACCCGGGAGTCCGATTATCAGGTAAGCGGTAACAAACATTCCTGATTTTTGTGCATCTTTAACAATGCTAATAAATTTTTCTGTACCAAATGGTCGATTAAGCATTTTCTGTTTAGTTTTGCTTGGAGATACTAAGGAGAGATTTAAAGTTGAAAACCCCGCTTTACGCATTTTAAATAAGATGTTTTGGTCCAGGTTGGAAGCTGTGATTCCGTTCATCGCCTGGAGTGATAGATCGAATTTTGAAAAACGTTCAATAATATTATCAAGTAGCTGGTTTAACCACTTCCTATTACCTCCGAAATGGTCATCCTCGAAATCAAATGAACGAAACCCTTTTTCTATTTTATCTTCCAACTCGGCAAGGATATTTTCAACTGAGCGAACTCTGTATTTGTATCCCATTGTGTGATGGATACAACAGAAATTGCATCGATACGGACAACCACGGCTGGTAATAATCATCGCATGACGTTTTCCTTTAATTTTATATTCGGGTGTACCAGGTATCGAATAATCTGGGAAAGGAAGATTATCGAGTTTTTCTATATACTGAATGGGATTTTTTATGATTTTGTTATTAGTTCTCCATACTAAATTTGGAACAGTTGAATAGTCTGGATTGGTTTTTTGAAATTCATTTAGTAAAAGCAGGAGAGTTTTTTCTCCCTCTCCAATCACAGCAAAATCAGCACCTGCATCAAGAAGGTCACCAGGCAATATAGATGCGTGAGAACCGCCAATGATAATTTTAGAACCGGGCGTTATTTCTCGAATGAGATGAATAATCCGATGAATATTACTGGAATATGTAGTAAAAAGGGACGAAATACAAAATATATCGAAATCTTTTGGAATGAGTTGCTTTATCTCTTCATCGAAAGCCCCGAACCTATAGAAAGATTTATAGAGAGAAAAGGGGGAGGCGTCATCTTTTTTATAATAGGGAAGTACATCTTGAAGTTCTTTGGGCGGTGAAATCTTTTTGGGTTTAAAATTCCTTAGATCAAGTAATATCACTTTGTATTTATTTATCGTCGCGCCAATAGACAGCAATCCGAGAGGAATATTGCGAATGGAAGTTGTGTAGAAGTCTTCAATAGGTGGTTGAATTAGGCACACTTTAAACATATTGAATATTTGGGAAGAATATTGAGAATGTCAAGACTATAGATAAGGGAAAAGCATAAAACTATCCTTGATAAACCAAAGTCGAAAGGATAAATTTGTAGCAATTTTAGTAAGATGAGTTTTGCTAAAAGGAGAACAGTAAGAATGAATTTGAGGGTTTTTACAACAGTATGACTTATTTAGAATCTTTTATACTCGGGATTGTTCAGGGTTTAACGGAGTTTTTG
The DNA here is from genome assembly GCA_030665885.1 of Fidelibacterota bacterium. Classification (GTDB taxonomy): domain Bacteria; phylum Fidelibacterota; class UBA2242; order UBA2242; family UBA2242; genus BS750m-G69. Next base: position 8,284 of record DAOUYY010000030.1, on the reverse strand, counting down.
CCAATTAGTAGTTCGGGGCATCTTGTTATTTTTCAAAAACTGTTCGGAATATCATCAGATAATATATCTTTTGAGATATTTGTACATTTTGGAACGCTGCTAAGTGTAGTCGCCGTTTATTATCTCGATTTATGGAAAATGATAAAAAGTTTTATCAGAGGTATAACTCATAAAGGACTTGGAGATACTTTCAAGAAAGATTCGTATTTTAGATTAACTCTATTTGTAATTGTTGGGACAATACCTGCTGTTTTTACCGGACTATTCCTGAAAGATTTTTTCATTTCAATATTCCATAATGTCGGTTTGGTTGGCATAACTCTAATCGTAACAGGATTGATTCTATTATCTACAGGATTTGTTAAAAGCGAGGGGAAATCATTAAGCTTTGGAAAAGCCTTGCTAATAGGTGTTGCTCAAATGTTTGCAATTCTACCTGGTATCTCTCGCTCTGGCTTTACGATTAGTACAGGTCTCTTTCTGGGGGTTTCAAGAGTTGAATCAGCAAGATTTTCTTTTTTACTTGCTGTTCCAGCAATATTAGGTGCAATGGTATTACAGATTAGGGATTTTTTTTCTATGGAAACAATAGGGATAAAATTGGGAGTACTATTAGTTGGTTTGGTTGTATCATTCATTGTCGGATATGTTGCCATTCGCTTTCTGCTTAGAGTTTTACAGAGCGGAAAATTTATCTGGTTTGCACCATATTGCTTTTTAGCGGGTTTGTTCGTTTTAGTATTCTTGAAGTAAAATAGACAAAAAATAGAGAAGGTTAATAGATAGGACTCGTCAAGAAAAACTAATATGCCGACTTATTTTGAAGAACTTGAGTTAATAGAAAAAGGAGAAATTAAGCCGATATATTTCCTATACGGCGACGATCTTTTTTTACAAGAGGAAGCGATAAAGTCAGTTTGTCAATCCTTTATTAAAGCCGGAGGCTTGCCTGATCGGAAAGTATTTTACGGTGGTGAAAAAACCGATGACTCATTTATTCAAAGTTTGGTAAGTGTTGGAATGTTTTCATCCCGGCAGATAGTTATTTATAAAAACATAAATCAAATTCCAATTTCTTTTAGGAAACAATTATTACAATATTTTGACAATCCTGATACAAATACACTATTAATATTGACAGCAGATGGGCAAAAGAAATCCAAGTTTATCGAATCTTTAAAAAGAATATCTAGAGTTATTTCTGTCTGGACGCCTCTACCTAAATCTTTTCCCGGTATTGTATTGAGACACCTGGAGAAAAAAGGCTGCGAGATTAAACCCGATGCTCTTGATCTATTAGTTTCTTCAACAGATGATACCCTATCACACACATTTTCAGAATTGGAGAAAGTTTTAGTTTTTGTCGGAGAGAGGAAATCAATTAATATTGATGATATACGTTTTATTGTTGGAGGATTGAAAAAATATCAGATGTCAGATTTTATTGATGCTATTGGTAATGGTGATCTTTATAATTCGATAAATATTTGTATTACGCTTATTGAAACAGGGATAAAAGCACCATATTTTGTTTCATCACTTTATAATTATTTTGTAAACGTTTGGGCTTATCCCGAGGTTCACATGAATGCATCTGAGGGAAAACCATGGATGAGATGGAAGATAACTAAATACAGAAAGGGTTATGAAAATTATAAAAATAGTGATTTTGGATTTATTATTGATAGATTAACAGATGTGGATTTGAAATCAAAATCTGTTAATTTATCAACTGAGGAACTGATGATACCATTATTGTACGAAATAGTTAGCGCAAAAAAAAGGAAAGATGGGAAATAGATTTAAACTTACTGATGAGGAATTAATTCGCAGGTTTCAGGCTGGCGATGAAGCAGCCTTTGAGGAGATTGTTTATCGTTATTCCGATAGATTGATGAACTTTGCATATAGATTTGTTTTAAATAGAGAAGAGTCTGAAGATATCGTTCAGGATACTTTTTTAAAAGTTTATCAAAATAGACATGCTTATAGAGAAATAGCAAAATTTTCTACATGGATCTATACGATAACAGGAAATTTAGCCAAGACTGTACTTCGCAAGCGTCGTAATCGAAAGTTATTTTTCTTTTCCAGGCTGGGACCGGAGGATAAGGATATGGATTTCCCGTCTAAAGATAGAAAGCCGGAAAATAAGATTGAGGGACAGTTTGATGAACGTATAATTCAACGTGCTATTAAAAAATTACCGGAACATTTTAGAACAGCAATCATTTTAAGAGATATTCAGGAACTTTCTTATGAAGAAATTAGTAATATAATTAATGCTCCGTTGGGAACTGTGAAATCAAGAATTAACCGTGCTCGTTTACGTTTACAAGAAGAGCTTAAACACTTAAAAAGGAAATGAAAATTAATATGGGAGTGATGCAAATATATGATAAGTTGTTACCAGTTTAAAAATTACATATCAGACTTTATTGACAAAGAAATTTCTTTTCACAATAGAAAACTTGTTGAAGAGCATCTAGGTAATTGTTCGTCCTGTAAAGAACTCTTTCAATCGATTTTGAATACGAAAATAAGTATGAATAATTTCGCGGAAATTACTGTCAGCGACGATTTCATGCTAAAGCTTCGAAATCGGATCCTGGCAGATCGCAATGCACGTATTCAGTTATCACGAAAAAAGAGTTATTCCTTTACTAAAATACCATCTTTCATTTACGGTTTTGCTGCAGCTCTTCTTGTAGTTGTTGTGGGATTTTTTATTTTTAGATATCAAAAATATGGTGTCTCATCGGCTGTTGCACCCCCGATTGTCCAAGAGCAAATTCAGAAAATGTCGCCAGGTTCTCCTCGTGCGACTGTTCCTGTGGATCAAACAGTTCAAGGACAATACGTTTCATCTGATGATGAAAAATCAGATATTGATTCCTCTCGAATAAAATATTTTCAGGGACAGAGGCATCAGCGAATACCTGATAAAAATCTTCAAGATCGAGTAAAAACCGTTAAAGGTCAGCATTAATTTATTAATAAATTACCTTTCCCTTTTAATTAATATTGATTTTACACATAGTTAATAGTATTTTAAACTGCATTATGAATGGAGAGATATGAGCAGTTTAAAAAATGTTTGGATTATTAGTTCAGTTTTAATTGTTGTTTTATTTTTATTTTTTATATACCCACGGTTAGAATCTTTTGGGAATATGCCTGCTGTTTTTCAATGGGTTTTTAGAGTACTTGTTTTTATTGCGATTCTATCTTTTACTATTTTTATTCTCGTCGAGTTGAAAAATTGGCATTCTCGTTGTTTAGTATTAGAAAGAGTGGAAGAATCGAAAAAGTCAACCGCTGGTTCTGATAGTGAGGATATGAGAGGTTTGGGATTAAGCCTTAAAATTGATCCTGAAAAAAATTACAAAGAGGTGACTAATCAGATATCGAAGATTGTTCAATCTTCACTTATGGCTCAGACAGCTTTCATCTATTTATTCAACGAAAGTGAAAGTCATTACACTCTTCAGGGTTTCTATTCGTCTATTGACGTAGAGCTTGCTGAGCAATTCATAGCGGAAGGCTCACTCTTTGGTGAATATCATTTAAGTGCGCAATCTATAAACTATAACGCAGGCGAGTTAGATGAGGAAAAGCTTATTTATTATAAAGTTATTCCCAAAGTAGGGTCTTTAATGATTATTCCGATTAGAATGTCAAAAGGACAATTTGTTGGATTTTTGGGTTTGGATAGTATTGATAAAGAGGCTTGGGGGGAGGAGGATCTCGAGCTTGCTTCCTCATTTACTAACATGTTTTCTATTTCTGTTTGGCAAATTGATGTTATTGATAGGCAAAAAAATCATATACAATTTTTTCAAGATGTCAACAAACTGAATATTAGTTTATCTTTGGGAGTGGAACAATTAGATTTTTACAAAGTGGCCACTAATTTAAGCCGGAAATATTTTGATTTCGATAAACTTACCATAGCAATTTTAAAAAATGAACAGGAGAAGGAACTGTTAATTGAATATATTGATGGTTACGAGGCTGATTATGGTATTGGTCATCAGATAACAGTAATGGGAGGTCTTTGGGAGAATTTGATCATTAAGGGTCAACCTGTGATGGTTTCGGATTATGATGAGTCGGATATTGAATTTAGGTTTCAGCCTGGAGATAAAGAATCATTCCCCTTTCGCTCTTGTTTGGGTATCCCTCTTATGGTAGGGAGAAAGCGGTTTGGAGGACTCCTTCTTGAAAGTTTTAGTACTGGAAATTTTTTGCCTGAAGTAGCTGAGACTTTAATATTTTTTGGGAAAAATTTGAGTGAGATGATAAACCGGATGAATATCTATCAATCAATGAAAGACCTTGCAATGATTGATGGATTGACAGAGATTTTTAATCATAGGGCATTTAAGGAAAGATTACGGGTTGAAATAGATAGATGTCGCCGTTATGGGAGTACTTTGACTTTATTCATTCTTGACCTGGATAAATTCAAACGTATTAATGATACTTATGGACATCTGCATGGTGATTTTGTATTGAAAAAGATATCGAATATTATACGTGGAAGTGTAAGAACAGTAGATACCGTTGCTCGATATGGTGGTGAGGAGTTTGCAGTAATTTTGATCAATTCTGATAAAAAGGGTTGTTTTAATACAGCTGAAAGAATACGGAGTAATATTCAAAGCTTCTTGTTTGAAAAAGATGGAATGAGTGAAAGGATGACTATCAGTATAGGCATGTCTGAATATCCTGCTGATGGTGATGATCTTCAAACTATCATTGCAAATGCGGATATGGCGATGTACCAGTCTAAAAGGGATGGTGGAAATAAAGTTGTAATGTATAATCCTGAATTAGAACCTTAAATAGGAGTATTAAAAATGGTTAAGAGATCTAAAGGAGGTTTTGCGGAAAAGGTGGCAAAATCGTCGGTTGATTTAAAAATACATTGTCCGGTGTGCGGGGAAGCAATCGTGGTTGTAAAATATATTAGTACAATTAATAGTCCAGAAAATAATGCGATGCGATTCAAAGAAAAAATGATTAAAGTTTGTAAGTGCAATAGAAGTGAGTTTTATAAATAAATACTAATCACTTATTTACACTTAAGATATTGGACGTTCCCCCGTTTTCGGAAACGAAATCGTCGTTTATTCATTCAATATAATCGAGAAATTAAGAGAGTCTTGTGAACAATAGTGTTAAGGTAAATATAGCTATTTCAATTCTTACTGTTATAGCATTTTCATTTTTCCCATGGTGTGCTGGTCAGCAGCATTTGAGCAAATCAAAGCTAAAGCCTAAGACAACTGATATTAAATCTGAAGAACGTAAATTGTATAATTCCAAAGCGATTCAGCATTTTATGGATGGGGAAACATGTTCACTACAGGGTAACTATGCTATGGCTGTTATTGAGTATTTGGATGCCTTGCGGTATGATACTACCTCTTCAACAATATATGTATCACTTGGAAAAGCATATATCAACCTTGGTAAGTTTGATAATGGTATGAAGGCTTTGGGAAATGCAATTAGATTAGATCCCACTGATTATGAGGCTAGAGAGATTCTGGCTCAGGTATATTTTCTTTCCGGTAGAACTAAAGAAGCCGAGAGTGAATATGAAGTTCTAATTAAGATCAAGCCAGATGATCTTGAAATTCAACACCAACTTGCTGTAATTTACCTGAAGAATAATAAAATATCCAAAGCACTTGAAGTTTATGAATTAATTTTTCGAAAAGATTCAACTCAAAGTGGGGCTTTAGAAAAAGCTGCAGAAATCGCAATTATAAATAAAGATTTAGAAAAGGCGATCTACTATTATGACTTCTTGATTCAACATAATCCTGAGAATCTGGATTATCTTAAAAGCAGAGCTGAGCTAGCAATAGTGGGAAATGATTTTGATATCGCTATTGACATTTATAAAGAGCTTATGCTAAAAGTACCGGATGATCTTGGAATTCGTGAAATTTTAGGAGAGGTCCTTTCGAGGAGTGATAGGTATAAAGAGGCAAAAGCTTTTTTAGAGCTTTTCATTAAAGAATATCCAGATAGAAAAGCCAGTTTTGTTAATCTATCCCTGCTTTTAATGAGAAATGAAAAATATGAAGATGTGATACAGTTGTTGGATTCCGTTTTATTAAAATTTCCCAAGGATTCAATTTTACCATTAATTAAAGGTTCTGCCTTAAACTCCTTAGCAAGATATGATGAAGCTGAAGTGTATTTAATTGAAGCGCTTAAGCTTGACCCTAAAAATGCTCAGGCATGTCATATTCTTGCAGCAGTGTGGGATGTATGTAAAAAGTATGATCTTTCTGATAGCCTGTATGAAAAAATTATCATGGACAATCCAGATGACGATGTGGCATTAAATAATTATTCATACAGTCTTGCAGTACGGGGTGAGAATCTTGACAAAGCATTGAAAATGGTAAATAAAGCGCTAGAAAAAAATCCTGAGAATGCTTCCTACCTTGATACTAAAGGGTGGATACTATATAAACAGGATAAATTAGAAGATGCTCTAATATATGTTGAAAAGTCGCTTTCAATTGAAAAAAACAATACCGAAATAATGGAGCATCTTGGTGATATATATTACGGATTAAAGAAACACAGTAAAGCAAATGAATATTATAAACGTGCTTATAGTATCGATTCTAAGAATGAAAAACTTAAAAAGAAGATTTCCGAATAAAATATTTCTTCTTTTTTTAATAGTTTTTACTTTATCATTTACATTACCCAAATGTGCTTTTATATCAATAAAACAGACAGAGCGTAGTACGTTTAGTATTAATGATTTCAGAAATCATGAAAAGGCAATCAAAGATATTAAATTCCTTTCTGAAACTGGACATTTAATAATAGATTCTGACGAGATAGATCTTACGCTTTCTGTAAAATTTCAATTTAAAACAATAGATACCCTATCCATTCAACTCATTGATCCCATTGGAAGAAAGTTGGCTAAGATAGATTTAATTGGAGATGAGTATTCAATTTGGCTTCAGAGATCAGGTGAGTTTTATTCCGGGTATGAGCTTCCTGTTGAATTTGCTAATTATCCCTTCGCAGCGCTGACGTTTGATGAACTGAGAAGAATTTTTTTGGGTATACCGCTGTTTAGTGCTGAGCAAATAGAAGAAACACAAACTGATCAGACTATAGAATTCTTATCCCAAAGAGGTGAAAAAGTTAGATATGTTTTTACAGGAAACCCTGCCCATTTAGATGAGATTTTGCTATTATCTGATACCGGTGACATTAAGGCTAAAATGAAATATGAGAAATATGCTGTTGTAAAAGATGCTTTTATCCCATCAATTTACACTATTGAGGGAAGCAAGAAGAATTTCACAATAAAAATTCACATCTCCCATTTCTCTACCGATTTGTCTAAATTAACAATATGATTTAACTTTTTACTAGAGGAAAATATGAATGGCAGTATCATTAGAGAGTTGGTTTCTGTAGTTGTACCGGTTTACAATGAGGCGGAATCACTCAGGAAACTTCATCTGAAAATTTCCGAAGCATTTGAAAAAACCGAATATAATCATGAAATCATCCTGGTAGATGACGGCAGTCGTGACGGTTCTTACGACATCGAACGGGAACTTGCCAAAGAGCATTCTAACGTATCGGTAATTCGCTTTTATGCTAATTGCGGAAAAGCCGCGGCGTTAAATGATGGTTTTGCCGCCGCAAAGGGCGAATATGTGGCAACCATCGACGCCGATCTTCAGGATGACCCCGGAGCTATTCCCCAGATGATCGAGCTTATTAAAAAGGAAAAATATGATCTCGTCTCGGGCTGGAAACAAAACCGCCAGGATCGATTTATTAAAAAACATACATCGAAGATTTTTAATTTCGTCACCCGGATCATGACTGGCATTCCGCTTCACGATATGAATAACGGACTAAAAGTCTACAAATCCGATGTCGTCAAAACCATCAGCGTATATGGAGAGATGCATCGCTTTATTCCGGTTCTTGCTAAAATGAATGGCTTTAAAAGCGGTGAAATGAAAGTGCGTCATTTTCCACGGAAATATGGGAAAACAAAATATGGAACCAGCCGGTTTTATAAAGGATTTCTGGATTTATTGACCGTTTTATTCACTTCGAAATATCTTCGGAGACCAATGCACTTTTTCGGATTATGGGGTATGACATTTGTTTCAGTCGGACTGATCGCCGAAATCTATCTGCTCGTCTTGAAATACGCCTGCGGGGAACCGTTTCAGAAGCATATCGCACTCATGATACTGGGGGTATTACTTAT
>DAOUYY010000068.1 GCA_030665885.1 Fidelibacterota bacterium | reverse complement strand
TCCTATATATCTCTATAAATATTTAATATAAATTGTATTGTCACGGACTGTTAGTTTGTAGTGGTTTAGGGTTTACTTTTAGCCATTTTATATTGGCTTATAAAATTATTTTTCAGTTTGATAAAGTTTGTTTTTTTAAGTATATTCCCGCAATTTGAAATTAGAGCTGGCAAGAATTTGAAATTTTCACATGATAAAAAGACTCTTCTACATTCTCATTTTTGGTAATCTTGTCAGAGTTAATTTTCTTTTCTAATATCATAGATTTTTCCGTTTTACAATAAATAATTACAAGGCATAATTATTGCAAATTCACGCCGATTAGCATTTGAGGATGGAGTGAAAATCGTAAAAGAACTTAAAACGGGCACTTATATAAAGTCCATTAAATGGCGGAGACAACTGAATGATCGTTAAAATTCAGGATTTCTACTCGTTTCTACACCGATGTCAGGAAGATGGTTTAGGTGGTTTTAAGAGTGTTATTCTTCCTAAGAAATCACAACATTCTGACGACGATTTATTTTTCACCACGTTATCAAAGGATAATGATTATTTTCTTGATTCCTATCGTACAGTGGATCCAATAAGGATGCTTTTCTATTTTCCGCGTGAGATAGTTTTACCTGCTAAGAAAAGTAAATGCAAGCGATTAATAGTCGGTGCGAAAGGATGTGATCTGAGAGCACTTGAAGTTCTGGATAAAGCACTGATTAATGACGATTTTGTAGATCCAATTTATAATTTCTGGAGAGAAAATACATCTATAATAAGTTCTGATTGTATGACCATTAGTCCTTCCTGTCACTGCAATTTGCTTGGTGGTAAGCCCTATGCTGAAGAAGGTTTTGATCTTAATCTATCAAGAATGGATGACAGTTATTATATCACAGTTGGTTCTTCCAAAGGAGAAGAATTACTTTTATTGATAAAAGAGCACGTTACTGTTTCTAAAGTTTCACCAAATAATATCGATAGTATAAAAGCTAATAGAAAACTTGTCGAAGAAAAACTAAGGAAGCAAAATAAACAGTATGAAAGAACTGAAAATTATTACGATTTACGTTCTGCAGATATTGAAAAATGGATTGAAGCATCTAAGTCTTGCATAGGCTGTGGTGGCTGTACAAATATTTGTCCCACATGTTATTGTATGATTTTAAATGATGAGACTGTAACAAAAGATTTTGTGAAAGTCAGGAGTTATGATTCCTGTCAGCTGCATGGATATGCTCGCGTCGCAGGTGGTGATACTCCAAGACCTAAAATGTATCAGCGATTTCGAAATAGATATCTCTGTAAATTTGATTATATGAAAAGTAATTTCAATTTATTGGGATGTACTGGTTGCGGCAGGTGTATTGATACATGTCCGGGTAAGATTGAGTTTCGTGAGGTAGTTCAAAAAATGTTGGAATTACCCCGGAAACGGGTAAGTTCTTCCGGTATGAAAATTCAGGAGTCAGAAAATGTATAACGCAAATCCATATGATGTTATACCGGCAACGATTTATGAAATAATTGAAGAATCTCCGACAATCCGTACTCTGCGTTTACGTCCAGAGTCTCCGGTTTCATTTAAAACTGGTCAATTTGTTGAGCTGACAATTCCGAATATAGGCGAAGGTCCTTTTACACCGTCCTCGTCTCATTATATCACAGAAGAGATGGATATAACCATTATGAAGACCGGATTTGTAACTGAATATGTACACAAAGCCAGAGTGGGTGATACGGTTGGTCTTCGCGGTCCTTATGGTAAAGGCTACCCGATAGAGGAATGGAAGGATAAAAATATTTTGATTATGGGTGGTGGAGTTGGAATGGCGCCAACCCGATCACTTTTTCTTACGTTGCTTCACGATATTGATGATTATAATAGCATTACTTTTTTAGCAGGTGCCAGGGCTCCTAAGGAAATGATTTATAAGCAACATATAGATGAATGGCGGAAACATGATAAAGTAAATTTTCTCCGTGCAGTTGATAAAATTCCTGAAGGAGAAAGATGGTCGGAGGAAGTCTGTCTTATAACAAAATTATTAGAGAAGATAGATATTGATCCAAAAGATAACCCGGTTATTGTGTGTGGTCCTCCAGTTATGATGAAGTTTGGTACACTTGATCTTTTGGAATATGGATATGCTGATAAAAATATTTATCTGTCAATGGAAAAGAAAATGTATTGTGGTTTTGGGCAGTGCCGGCACTGCGTTATGGGAAAATATTATGCCTGTAAAGATGGTCCGGTATTTACTTATGATATGATAAAAAACGAGGAGAATATCTGGGAATGAAGCGTCTATTTATTGATATTCCTGCGTTGCTTGAGTCGGGAGTTGATGTGGAAGAAATAAAGTGCGAATATTTTTTTCATAGAAAAAATCCTGGCCAATTTTCTCTCTTGGAAGTTGCTGAATTTGCCGTTTATTGCCGTCAGTGTGAAGAGTCTTTTTGCGTGGCAGCCTGTCCAAAAGAGGCTCTCGAACGTCTTGATACAGGTATGATAAAGCGATATAATATGCGATGTGTGGGATGTAAGAGCTGCATATTAGCCTGTCCATTCGGAACCATTTTCCCTGAAGTAATTAATTACATAACTGCAAAATGCGACTATTGTCTGAATCAACTTAAAGATAATCCTGATTATGAGCCTTTATGTGTTAAAACAGCGCCTCCGGGGACTTTAATAATGAAAGAGATAGAAAAGGAAGATCCGGAAAATCAAATTTATTTTTATGGAGATCATCTGGCTATAAAGAGTCATCATTGGCGCCGGAAGGAGGATAAAACATGATAGGCTGGAAGATTTTTTATCTATTAGTTTTTCCTGGCTTGCTTTTTACAGGGGTTTTAGGGCTTATTGTCGGATGGGTAGATAGGAAGTTAAGCGCCCGTTTACAGTTTCGTGTAGGACCCCCATTTTTCCAGAATTTCAATGATTTCTTTAAACTGCTTGGAAAAGAGACAATAATTGTCAAGGATGGTATAAAATCGGTTTTTGTTGCTGCTCCATTGGCAGCGTTTGGATTTTTAGTACTTATATCAACGATGATAGGATTAGCTCTGTTCTTCCATGAGGGATTTGGCGGTGATCTTTTCGTTATTATGTATCTATTAATGATATTTTCGGTTTTAGTGATCCTAGGTGGATCATCGACAGGTAATGTATATTCGAGTGTTGGTTCCGGTCGAGAGATTAAACTCCTTCTTGCAGATGAATTGGCATTTATTTTAATTTGTTTAATTCCGATCATTAAATCCGGGTACCAAATTCAGCTGAGAAGTATTTTAGAAGTACAAAGTGTTCAGGGACCTTTCATTGGTTCTGTCTCAGGTGCAATAGCTTTTATTATTGGTATTCTATGTATACAGGCGAAGATGGCATTACCTCCATTTCATATTCCTGATGCTGAGACAGAAATAGTGGGAGGTCCATTTATGGAATATTCAGGTCCTCTACTTGGTTTCTGGCAGCTCAATCATTATATGATGTTTGTTATTTTTCCATTTCTTTTAATATTGTTATTTCTCGGAGGATTTAACCTTCACGGAATAGGAATTATCTGGGCAGTATTAAAATACCTTTTAATTATCGTAATCATGATTCTTATTAAGAATACAAATCCAAGGATTCGTATTGATACGGCTTTGAACTTTTTCTGGCGATACGCCGCTCCTTTAAGTTTTATTGGAATTATACTAGCAGTATTTGGAGTATGATGTTTATATCAAATATCAAATTGCAAATATCAAATTGTAAGTTGTAAAGTAGGATATAGATTTTGAAATGAATTCAGATGAACTATCAGAACGTTTTTTAAATTTTGCAGCTGAGATAATTAAATTATTTTCTTTACTGAGCAAAACTTATGTCGGAAGGCATATCGGAGGGCAACTGGTTCGAGCAGCAACTTCGGCTGGAGCAAATTATGAAGAAGCGAGAGGTGCAGAAAGTAGGGCGGATTTTACGCATAAGTTGCAAATCGTATTAAAAGAATTAAGAGAATCTCTTTACTGGTTACGTCTTATTAAACGAGCAGAACTTATTCAATCTGAAAAAATCGATCCTTTAGTGAGTGAGACTAAAGAATTAATAAATATCATTGCAAAATCAGTAGTAACGGCAAAGGCTAATAAATAATTTGCACTTTGTTACGACGTGTCGGGACTCATTCGGAGCAATTTGAAAAAACGAATATATGAAATGTTTAAAGTTATCAAAATATTAAATTGTTTAGATGTTTCTGAATTTGGAACGATGATATTTAAATTTGCATTTTGCAATTTGATATTTGCAATTTGAAAAAAGGAGTAACGGAGTTGCGTTATGGGATGGTATAATAAACGTTTAGCAAAGTCATTATGGGTATTTCACGTGAGTGGCTCACCCTGCAATAATTGTGATATAGAAATTTTAGATTTGATTACGCCTGCATTTGATGTAGAGCGATTTGGGCTAAAGTTAGTCGGTTCCGTTAGGCATGCTGATGTGATACTTCTTACTGGTATGTTAAATCAGAAAATTGCACCGAGAATTCAGAGGATATATAGACAAGCACCAAAGCCCATATTTGTTGTTGGGGTTGGAACTTGTGTGTCATCTGGATGCGTTTTTAAGGACAGCTATAATATATCTCATGATCGTGATATAATACCGATAGACCTGTATATTCCCGGCTGCCCACCAAAACCTGAAGCAATGATTGCGGGTGTCGCCAAATTGATAGGAGTGCTCAATGGATAAATCTGAGAGATTTTTTGAGGCAATGGGAGACAAAATTTCCAATAGAATTAACAAGAAGAAACGCTTCTATTTTAATGTGAAAAATGAAGACCTTCGTGAAGTCGTTAATTACCTTTTTAAAACTATGGGATGCAGACTGTCAACTGCTACCGGAATGGAAATGTATCACGGCTTGGAAATACTTTATCACTTTTCGGATGACAATACAGGGATATATTTCTGCCCAAGGGTAATTATAAAAGATAAAGATCATCCAAAAGTAAAATCCATAGTTCCAATTGTTAAAGGTGCAGAATGGATTGAAAGAGAAATATTTGATTTCTGGGGAATTGAGTTTGAAGACCATCCACGAATGGAGCGTTTACTGGCATTGCATCATCCGCAGAATTTAAAAGAACCCTATCGATTCAGGAGGTCTTCCATTGGCAATTCATGCAGCGGAGAATCCTGTGGTTTAAAAGAGCCCTATCGATTCGGGAGGGAATCATGACAATTAACAAGATTCCAATAGGACCGTTTCATCCACTTCTTGAGGAAGCGGAGTATTTTGAGCTGAAAGTAGATGGAGAAACAGTTGTTGATATAGATATGGAAATAGGCTGGATGCATCGTGGTCATGAATTTATTTCCGAGATGAAAACATTTACCCAGTCTATATATTTAGTTGAGCGAATTTGCGGCATCTGTTCAACATCTCATCCGCTTGCATGTGTTCACGCCATTGAAGATATAGACAATATTGAGATCCCGATTCGAGCCAGATATATTCGTACTTTGGTAGGAGAACTGGAAAGAATTCACAGTCACCTTTTATGGCTGGGTTTAGCAGGACACTTTATCGGGTATGATACTCTCTGGATGTGGGTTTGGAAATATCGCGAGCCGGTTCTTCAAATGTTTGAAATTATTTCCGGCAACCGTAATCACTATGGAATGATGAGAGTTGGCGGAGTGGCGAAAGATGTTGATCCTGTTTCTATACCGGATCTGAAGAAAAACCTCGATATGCTTGATAAAAAAATGGTTATGGTGGCGAATGTAGTCAGAGACGACCCGGTTTTAAGATCGCGGTTGAAGGGTGTAGGTGTACTTTCTCATGACGATGCGGTTGCATATTGTGCAACTGGACCAACATCCCGAGCTTCCGGAGTCCCGTGGGATGTTCGTAGAGATGAACCGACAGATGCTTATGATTTGGTTGATTTTGAGGTAATTGTTTTACAAAATGGTGATGTTTATGACAAAATGGTTTTAAGAGTTTTGGAAGTTATTGAATCGGTTAAAATTATTCGTCAATGCCTTGAAAAATTAAAAACGGTTCAGGGATCCATTTTGAACAATGTCAAAGAGATTTCGCCTGGTGAAGGAATTGGCATATATGAGGCGCCGCGTGGCGAAGTTTTTCACTATATAAGATCAGATGGCACTAACCGTCCTATAAGGCACAAAGTTCGTGCTCCCAGTTTTGTGAATATTCCGACTTATACGGTTTCATGCAAGGGGATTCCGGTGGCAGATGCTCTTATAACTCTCGCTTCAGTTGATCCTTGCTACTGTTGCACTGAACGTTCATTAAAAGTTGTTAATAAAGAGAATGATCCGTGCTCAATAGATTTACTAAAGATCTCTCGTGAAAAAACCGAACGAATTCGGAGGGAAATCAATGGCAGTAAATGAACTGACTCTCCTTGTAGTTATTCCCTTAGGAATTTCAATAATTAATATATTTATTCCATCTATTCTGAGAAAGATTCTTACATTTTTAGGCTTATGCTATTTGCTTTATCTTAATTATAACCTGTTTAAAGTACCTGCTGGAGATGCCTCTCTTTTTAATGAAGTAATATTTTCCTTGGATAAATTGAGTTTTTTCACAATTGCTTTTATTCAGATATTGAGCTTTACAATCCTGATATTTTCCCTCAAAGGTGTAGTAAAATCAATTGAAAAACAATTTTTCGTTCTGTATCCGATGACTGTTGCTTTTTGCAACGGAGCAGTGTTGAGTGTTCATGCTTTAAGTCTTCTCATTTTCTGGGGACTTTCAGGAATAACACTTTATTTGTTTGGAGTTTTAGGACAAACAAAAGATGCCCCAAAGACTGCAAAAAAGACTTTCATTATAGTTGGTGGAAGTGATGCTTTTCTGATACTTGGGTTTGCTCTAATCTGGTTTCTTCAACCGGCTACTGGCTGGTCGCTTTGGAATGTGAAGTTAGAGCTGAGTAGTCAACTTGCTTATATAGCATTTTTCTGTATCCTTATTGCTGCATTTGCCAAAGCAGGAGGATTTCCACTCCATACATGGGTGCCGGACTTTAGTAAGGATGCGCCTGTTGAAAGTGCAGCGCTACTTCCTGCTTCGCTGGATAAATTATTAGGAATTTACCTTCTTGCACGTATAGTAATTTCTTTGTTTGTTTTAAATCTTGGTATTCACTTAACGCTAATAACTTTAGGAGCGCTTACAATTATAATTGCCGTAATGATGGCAATGATTCAGCACAATGGAAGAAAGTTGTTGGGTTATCATGCTGTAAGTCAGGCTGGTTATATGATAATGGGAGTTGGATGTGGAAGCTGGATGTGTGCTAATGGTGATATTAAAGGCGGGAGCATAGTAGCATTAGTTGGCGGTCTGTTCCATCTTGTTAATAACGCAATTTATAAAGCTAATCTATTTCTGACACTTGGTTCTGTTGAGAAAAAAACTGGAACGAATGATTTAGATAAGCTTGGAGGCCTTGGAAAAAGTATGCCGGTGATCTTTACCATGGCATTAATATCTGCTCTATCAATTTCTGGAATACCTCCTTTCAGTGGTTTCTTTTCCAAGTGGCTAATATATCAGGGTCTTCTTGATCTTGCAAAAGATATGAGTCCTGGGTATCAGATTTGGTTGTTAATATGTTTGGTTCTTGCTGTTTTCGGTAGCGCTTTAACATTAGCCAGTTTTATGAAATTCTTGCATTCGATCTTCCTTGGTAAACGACCAAAAACACTTGATCATATCAAAGAGACTTCAGTAAACCACTGGATTGCAACGGGTTTACTTGCAGCATTATGTATTGTGTTCGGTCTTTTTGCAATGCAAATTCCTATTAAACATTTCATTATGCCAATTGTTATAGAACAGGGTTGGGCGATCCCAACTCTTATTGGAAGTTATAATCCAATCCTCGTTATCCTATTTTTCGGATTAACATTTCTAATTGGCTTAGTAATTTATTTATTTACAAAAAATGTTCGTTATGACGAAATATATCTGGGTGGTATGGAACCACTGGAAAAGTTCCGAGTTGTTGGAACAGAATTTTATAATGAAATAAGAAATATGGTCCCGCTGCGTTCTTTGTATGACGGCGCTGAAAAGAAATATTTTGATGTATATGATCTTGGTAGTAAAGGTTCATTTTCATTAGCACGCCTGTTCAGTTCGATACATCGAGGTCAGTTACAATTATATAGTTTGTGGATACTTGTTGGAGTTCTAATACTTTTATGGGTTGTGAAATAAATTAACCGCTCCGGAGGAGTTCCTTTGTGGCAGAGGATGCAGATAATGGAAAATACTAAATACGAAAACCTAAATCCTAAACAAAATCCAAGAAAAATGCTCACAGATTTCACGGATAACCACGGATAAGAAAATGAAATATGAAGAAATAACAGACAAAATAATTAAGGTATTTTATAAAGTTTACAATACACTTGGTTATGGTTTTTTAGAAAAAGTATATGAAAGAGCGATGATTATTGAGTTTAATAAAATGGGCTTGAAATACAATAATCAATACCCTGTAAAAGTTTATTATAAAGAAGAAATTGTTGGCGATTATGTAGCAGATTTTATTGTTGAGGAAAAAATAATAGTTGAAATTAAAGCAATAAAAGAACTATCAAAACAGGATGAAAATCAATTATTGAATTATATAACTTCAACAGATAAAGAGGTAGGCTTACTTTTAAATTATGGTAAAAAACCAGAGATTAAACGTAAAGTTTATGATAATGAACTTAAAAAATATAATATAAAATCCGTGTGAATCTGTGTTAATCCGTGAGCAAAGAATAAGATTTAAAAAATTCTGGAGGTATAAATGCCAGTAGAGACATGGTTAATATTTGTTATAAGTTTTATGATTTTGGGGTCAATAGTTGCTCTGGAATTAAAGGACATTTTGTCCTCAATAATTGCAATTGGAATCGTAGGTTTGGGAGTATCTGTCTCCTTTCTCTTTCTTCAGGCACCGGACCTGGCTATTGTGCAATTTCTATTTGAAATTTTTGCTCTTATTATTTTGGTTAGAGCTTTTATTAAGAAAGATTATCATCAAGAAGAGCCTTCACGTGTAAATAAAATATTAGTTGGAGTAACGATAATAACACTGATTGCGGTATTTTTACTAAGTGTCAATATTTTCAAATCACTACCGGCTTTTGGCAAACCTTTAATGGAAACTTCGGAGTATTATTTAGCAAATGGTGCAAAAGATACAGGGTCTGCAAATTTAGTAACGTCGATTATTTTAGATTATAGAGCTTATGATACTCTTGGAGAAGTAACGGTGCTATTCACGGCAATTTTAGGAGCATTAACAATTTTGAGGATAAAATCCCGGTCTAAAGATTCAGTGGAGGAACAGCTATGAAACAGAGTAGTGGAATGACGCTGATTGTCAAGACCGTAACACGGGTGAGTGTTTGGTTAATAATTTTGTATGGTATATACATAATACTTCACGGGCATTTAACTCCTGGTGGAGGTTTCGCCGGAGGTGTGATAATAGCACTTGCTTTTCTTAATATGATGCTCGCTTATGGAAGGGATTTTATTAAAAAATGGGTCAATATTAGTTTTCTTCACGATATTGAATCTTCCAGCGCTGCTCTCTTTCTTGCAATTGGTATTTTGGGAATAGCTTTTAGTGGTTCTTTTCTGGCTAATTTTTTAAGTGGTTATGGAACTCTTTTTAGACTATATAGCGCAGGTACTATTCCGATTTTAAATATAATAATTGGTGCAAAAGTCAGTATGGGATTATTTGTTGTAGTGTGGGCGCTTTCGATATTCCACATAGATAAAGGAGGAAAGTGATGACTGTTTATCTTCTCTGCTTTATTCTTCTTTTGGTTGGCTTATATGGAATTATTACCAAGCGTGATTTGATAAAGATAATATTATCTCTTGGAATAATGGGATACGCAGCAAATTTAATGCTTATTCTCTTTGGATATAAAAGCGGTGCTATTTACCCAATACTGGAGAAAGGCGTTACTCCTGAAATTATGGTTGATCATTTACCACAAGCTTTGGTTTTAACATCAATCGTTATTGAACTTGGTATAACGGCAATGCTTGTTGCATTAGCTGTTAGATTGTTTGAGAAGTATAAGACTTTTGATATTACAAAAATAAGGAGGCTGTTAGGATGATCCTCCCATTTTTTATTATAATACCTTTACTTGCAGCGTTTCTTATTACGTTAATCTCAGGTAAGAAAGATGATTGGGCAATCATACTTTCGATAATTGCTGCACTATCACTTTTAGTTTTATCAGTTTTTTCCTTTGTTACGGTTGATGGAAACACAGTTGTTTATAATATGAGTGCCTGGAAAATAACGTATACTATATGTCTTGTTCTGGATGCCTTATCATCCTTCATGCTGCTTATAGTCAGTATCATTTCCTTGACTTCGCTCATGTTCTCAATTAAGTATATTCGTCATCTTTCTCCTTCCTGGAAATATTATGCCCTTTTTATGTTTCTTGTTACAGGGATGAATGGTGTAATTGTTACCGGTGATCTTTTCAACTTGTATGTTTTTCTGGAAATTGCACTGATTGCTGCTTATGCTCTTGTTGCTTATGGTAGCAAAGCGGAAGAGTTCGAAGCATCCTTTAAATATGCTGTAATGGGGTCAATATCATCAACTCTGATTCTTGTGGGAATTGGTATT
>DAOUYY010000173.1 GCA_030665885.1 Fidelibacterota bacterium | reverse complement strand
CATTTCTTGCAATTTGTTTTTGGCAGTAATTGATATATTTCCATTGCACTTGTCATTTTGTAACCACGTAGTAGGGAAGTAACTCTAAATAGTGCCAAATGTAAATAAAAACTTCCTGCATTTGTGATCGGTTAAGGAATTTCAATCTGTGTTAATCCGTGAAATCTGTGTCTGAAAAAATGCTTTTATATTGTATCAATATTACTTTCATAAACGTTAAAAAAGCAGCATAAGTGAATAGGTTTAAAGTTCGTTAATGTTGAAACGATATCTTCGATCTTCATGATATTACACTAGAAAAACCATATACCAGATAAATATGTTGTGCTGGTCTGTGGATGATAACACTGCTAAAATATGTGATATCGTCATATAACCTTGTATTTCATCATATATTTCTTCTTTAATGCTGAACTCTGTTATATCTCACATGAAGTACGCTGGAAAGACCCAGATAAAAATGGTTTGGAGTGTCACTGGCGGTATGATCATAATCGTTCCGGCAGCAAGCAGTGCGGTGTTTGCGATTACCAGTGAGCTTATCGGATAGATGAGTATCTCAAGTGCTGATAGTTGCGGTAAGATACCCATACTGAGGACGGTACTCTCTGCTTTTTCAAGCTAGTCAATGGCGTCTATTTCAATGTCCAGACTGATGTTTTCCTATGGTGCGCCTTTTAAGTGCAGTGATTCCAAACCGAATCCTCCCTCACCTGCCATCTGCGATTGCAACATGCGTGTTAGGGTGTCGGGGTTATACTGGAACAGGGTTACGTTTAGTATTGGAGTGAAGATGTCAATTCCAACAATTGTGCCTTTGATCAGGCAGGGGGAATTAGGGAATGTGGTCACAGGTATTGTTTTTTCCTTTATGATTTAATTTTTATTTATGAATCACGGATAAGCAAGCAGATTTAAATCCTTCAAATATTGTGCTAAAAAATTGGTAGTGTAGTACATATATAATAACATCATTAAGTAGTATTACATTATGGTTTTATGAAATAAACGCAGATGCAATTATTAACGTTTAGAGTTCCGGTTCAGTAATTCGAGGACACGAACCGAATATCGACTGCAATATTTATCGTTTTTCTAATGCAATTGTTATCCTATAGATGAGAAATAATATGATAATCATTCCTACAACCCACAAAATGCCAGTATCAATTAATATCTTGGAAATGGGAAAACCTGTGGCATCAAATAGATATAATGCAATAGTTAAATAAATACATCTGAAAATGTTAATCTCGATTTTTAATTGATCATCACTAGATTTCTTACCAAAGAATTTTTCATATGAAATGTGATATAATTTATAAAATATCCCCAATTCTAGAAGAAATACTAACAGTGGTAATATCATATATTCAAGATTTTGAATCAATTTAGTCCTCCTTTTTTTCGATTGGTAAAAAAATGGTAGCAAAAGCTACCAATCAATATATCGAATATTGCTCAAATAAGACCTGCATACCAACTAAAAGTTGGTGTTTCTCCAGCCGGGGATTTGATCAATGTCCCACCTGTACTGAATGCAGGATCGTACAACCAGGATTCAAAAGTATTATACTTTGGTTCAAATTGTGTTGTAGTAAATTTGTTCGGATAAATCTTACCAGATGGATCATTGAATGTTTGAGATATTGAAGCAGAAGCTGCCCCTACATTTACTCCAAGGGAAACTGTTGTTTCTTCACCACTATCAATATAAATGGTTCCTGCAGGTGACCAATCAACAATTTGCCCATTATTAATATTTTTTATACCAGTCCAAAGCTGGTTCAAAGGGTTAACAATAGTTCCTTCACCAGTAACTTGAACCCAGACTACATAATAATCATAATCCGGATCTTCTTCATTAACCACGGTGTACATTCGGTATGAATGTAGCAAACTGCCCCAAGTATTACTAGTATCTGCTGAGTCAGATCCAATCAAAGTTAGGCCTTCTGTTGATGGATTTGGATCACTTATACCCAATATTCCGATTTTTGATTCGTCTAATAGAATTTCATGCTTTGAAACATGCTCAATGTTTTCTATTATTTTGTTTCCATCTTTTTTTGTCCCATCCACTTTTTCAGCAGCTATTGATGGCACCATCACTGCTCCTAATAATAAAGCGGCAATCATCAGCACGCAAGTTCCAAATTTAATATTTTTATTCATTTATTGTTCCCTCCTAATCTTTCACTTTGAAGGCAAAACAAGCAAGCTTTAAGCAAATATAAACTTCACCTGATCTTACCTTCGGGCACATGGGGTTAAACTGTTCTTTTATAGGTTTAGTTGAACCTCACGTAATATTTTTTAATATTACATATCGTCATATAACAGACAAACTATATATATATATTGCTATATTTGTTAATTTATATAATAGATGTACGTTTATATTAATAAAATTTTAAAACAAAAATTGAATTTATTATTATAAATATAAGTTCAACGATATTTCGGCATATAGACTTTATAGATAATTATATAAGCTATCCAGTAATCCAAAACCCAAAGAAAAAAGAGATGAATTAGGGCTTTAAGTCAAATGTTACGACGGTACACCCAACCGCAGCAGAGCTGCGTGGTATAACGATCGAGATCAATATATTATGACATCATCATTAATTTCTATATAATTATTACTAAAATTATATTTGAATAAGACCTTGGGACAAAAATGCTGACTTATAGCGGTAGGTTTTTGCGATAAATCTGTTAAAAAAAGCCGCAGCAGATTGAATCCTAAAATAATTTTGTCCCAAGGACATTGAATAAGAAGGGAATATATACGATAGACAGGAAAGCACCCTTCGGGTGCAAATTAATTGCAACAATAGCATAGAATATCGTATGGCGCAAGCCACATAAGAAAAAGTATGGCTACATGAAGTATTCAGAATCTTGAAAATCGGGTGCTGCGGTATGATGTGAAGCTGGAACCTTACCCGTATAATGTGGAATATGTGCAAAATTTTGTATAGTTCAATGGGTTGGATGATAGCGGTTTTGGGTTGTGTTTTGTCTTCGGTATCTTGGGATTTAAGGGCTAATCGAATGGTTGCGGCTGTTTTTGGGGTTCCAAAGTTGAGTTATATACTACAAGAAAATGTTCACTTGGTTCGCATTTTCTCTAGCCTGCAGGAAAGTATATATTTTCCTATACGTTAAAAAAGCAGCAGAAGCAAGAAAGCACCCTTCGGGTGCAAATTAATTGTAGCAATGGCTAAGCATGGGAATGTGGAGTGCACTCCATCCAGTAATTTAAAAACTGAATAAAAGGAAGATGGATTTGGGCTTTAAATCGAAAAGTAAGCAAGAGAATTCTTGCTGTCAGTGATTGTTGGACAGCCTCTATACGTCAGTCAACGACCCCGGATTTCGCTAATGCTCGAATCCCGGGCATCGAAGCGGGTGCATGATTTCTTTAAATTATCATTGAAATATTGTTTTTTTGTAACAATATGGAGGCATTGTGTATCGATAAAGAAATAAAGAATGAAAAGTATATATAAATATTTAACATTGACTGGAATTGAAAAAATATGCTTACGCAAAGCGAGGCGGACTTCCTCATTGGTTTGCCAAAAATTAGGAAAGATGATGAAAAATATCCTTTCCCATTAGGTGGGGATACTATGACAATACCAGTTATTTCTAAAAACGGGACAGAAAGCTTCTTGATAGATGTTAATAGGGGAAAAATTCGATTATCAAAATGTACATATCAAGAACGGTATCTTGAGCCTACAATCCTTATTCGTCTTGATGTCGATGGACCACCACATTCAAATCCAGAAGTTGCAAGTGCCCCTTTACCGTATTTAGAACCTTATAACGGACAAATTATAAATTGTCCTCATTTACATGTTTATGTTGAAGATTTTATGGATAAATGGGCAATCCCAGCACCGCTTACAAATTTTTCTAATACAACTAATTTATTCTAAACACTACAAGATTTCTTTGAATATTGCAATGTAATCGAAAAACCAATTTTTTGGAGGCAATCGTTAAATGAGCTTTAATGAATGCCAAGATTTAATCAACAAATATACTGATTGGTTAAAACAAAATATTAATGTAAAGGATAGAAATGGAATTTGTGAAATTACTACTCCTTTCCTTGACCGCCATAACGATTGTTTACAAATATATGTGAAAAAAGAAAGAGACAATCTAATTCTAACAGATGATGGGTATATTCTTAGGGATCTTAAACTAAGTGGTTTTGAGATAACTACTGAAAAAAGAGAACAGTTATTAAAATCAATACTGAATGGTTTTGGAGCCCATTTAGTAGGCGATGAAATTATTGTTGTGTCAAAACGTGAAAATTTTGCAAAGAATAAACATAATTTAATTCAATCTATGTTGGCAATAAATGATATGTTTATATCTGCAAAGTCAATTGTAGCAAATATTTTTAAAGAAGATGTAGAAAATTTTCTTCATCTTCACGATATTAGATATACCCCTTCAATAAAATTCACAGGTAAAAGTGGATTTGACCATAAATTTGATTTTGTAATTCCCTCCTCTAAGACTCAACCTGAAAGAGTTATTCAAGTTATAAGTCGGCCAAACCGTCAACATATTACTGTTTTTTTATTTTCATGGAATGATACAAAAGAAGTTAGACCTATTAAGTCCATCGCATACGGATTTATAAATGACAGAGATCAATCTGTAAGTGCTGATTTTGAAAACGCTCTTGGAGAATATGGGATTAAACCTATTCTTTGGTCTAGAAGAGAAGAATATTTAGAAGAACTTTCAGCATAAAGTGTCCGGTTTTGTTTATTTAATTATTACGAAAATTGCCAAAAAAATTTCAAACTTGCAAATTTTTTTGTCAACTGAATATTATTTCAGAGGATAAAAAAGTAGACTCAAACCCAAATGAAACGGCTACCGGAATTGGTGAAGGCTGATGAACCATTCATTCAGATGTATCTTGAGTCTATCATCAATAAGATGGTTTATGAAGACCTGCCAAGAGTGTTTCCTGTTGAAAACCAGGATGTCCTCAAGCAGATACTTATCATCACAGCTTCTAATCCGGGCATGATCACAGATTACGTGGGTCTTGCCAACGATTTAGGCATAACAAGAAAGACGCTGGTAAAGTACATCTACTATCTGGAAAGGGGTTTCTTGCTGCAGAAATGCTATAATTTTTCAAAAAACCGCCTTACCAGTGAGAAAAAAATGAAACGGCTGTATCTTACCAGTACCACATTGCTGCTACATCTGTGGGAACATCCTGACATGGGCAGGGTAGTAGAGAACCTAGTGGTAACCAATTCAAGGGCACGGTTTTTCTGGAGGAAGGGGACATCTGAAGTGGATTGTGTGCTGGTCAGGGGTGATGAGGTTGTACCCCTGGAATCCAAGTACAGGAACAATATCAGGAAGAAGGATATTAAGGGATTGCTAAAGTTCATGGAAACTTTTTCGGTAGAGAAGGGGCTTGTTGTGACAAAGGACCGGGAGGGGGAGGAACTGGTGGATGGCAAGTGGATTGTATTTGTGCCGCTGTGGAAATGGCTTCTGGAGGGGAGAAAATCGA
>DAOUYY010000136.1 GCA_030665885.1 Fidelibacterota bacterium | reverse complement strand
ATTTTAAAAATATGCGAAACTTGAGTAATTATTTAAAAAATGTAACGCTGTGAACGGCGTAAGATGTTAGTTTTGAATTGATCCCCGACATAAATGTCAGGGAAACAAGATGCTAAAATTTTCGAAGTCGTTTACCTGCCCGTCCGGTCAGGTGGGCGGCTTTAAAACGATTGATTAATTTGCGATTTCAAAATTTAGTATTATCTTTTTTACTGAGTTCTGTGGTTTAAATGACTGAAAATAAGGGCGGTAAAACCGCACTTATTTTCAATTTCGCTTCACTACAAATATACTTTATTTATATAGTAAATAGATTATTAAAAAATCTAAATATTCCTTACTAAAGAAATTATTATTTTTTTCTTTCTATCATAATATTGCGGGTATAGTTTTTTCATGCAGTCAGGACAAATACCGTGAGTGAATTCAGCGACTGAGTGTTCATGAATATAGGATTCAACTTCTTTCCAATATCCTTCATCATCACGTACTTTTTTACAGTTGGCACAAATCGGAATTAGTCCTCTTAATCTTTTGACATTGGTCAAGGCAGTTTTAAGGTCTTTAATGAGTTGTTCCATTTTTCTTTCTGATCGCTTCCGTTCAATGATCTCATTTTGCAGTTTGCGATTCGATTTTTCTAATTCATTTGTTCGAACTTTTACCATTTCCTCTAAATGGTCTCGGTGTTTTTTTAATTCTTCCTCAGCGATTTTATGTTCGGTTATATCATGGGTAACGACAACCGCATGTGTGAAAACAGCCTCATTGTTATAGTAAGGATAATATCTAACATCAAAATAGCGTTTACCCAAACCTGGAAAATCGAACCATTCTTGATAATGCACTTCGCTTCCTGACAGACATTCGTTTAAGCATTTATGTATCACGCTATCAAATATTTCCTTGCCCCAAATATTGGCTGCAGTTTTACCAATAATCTCTTTGCGTTTTTTATTGTGAGCGAAACAGTATGAATCATTTGCAGCTTCATAAATATAATCACTGTTAATTAAGGTCATAAATTCTTTGGCATTATTTACTATGAATTCGTACTTGCTTTCCATCTCCTCTAAATCTTTGTGCTTATTGATTTTTTATCTAAGCTGCTCAATAAGTCTATTTTGTTTACTGTTATTCAGTTCAAGACTGGATTCACATGTTTCAAGATATGCAATTCTCTGTCGCAGCTCAGCCAATTCATTTACAAGTTGATCTTTTGTTTTTTCTCTATCTCTCATTTTATAATCCTCAAATTTATTGAATTGGAATTTTTATTTTAAAGGTGGTACCTTTTCCTACTTCACTTTCTACATAAAACTTTACTCCGTATGGTTTAAGAATTTGATAAGTGCTGAAAAGTCCTAACCCTGTACCTTTTGGCCGTTTGGTGCCTTCTTCAATATAAGAGGGTTTAGTTGTATAAAACGGGGTGAAAAGATTAGGAATATCAGTTTCAGGAATTCCACAACCTGTGTCAGAAATTTCTATATAGATAAAGTCATCATCGCTATAGGTTTTTATTGTTAATATCTTTTCCTTAGATTCATGCATTGCATCAATTGCGTTGAGTATGATATTAAGCAATCCCTGTGAGAAATCGCTATACACACTTTTAATTAATGGAAGTATAGCTTGAAACTGATACTCCTTTTTTACATTGTGTTTGAAATAGGAATCTGCTTCTAAAAAATTCAGCTCGGTGGTTAATAATTCATTTAGATCCAGAGAACATTTCTCCAATTTTTGTTCCATACTACTTTTAACCATCAAGTTATTTATAATAGATTCAATTCTTTCTACTTGCTGGAGTATGTTATCCAGTTCTTTCCTGTTTGGCATTTCAGCTTTCATAAGCTGAATATATCCACTAATGATAGAAAGGGGGTTTTTTACATTGTGAGCGATGCCTGAAGACAGGAGTCCTATAAAAGAAAGACGCTGTTCTTTAAGAAGTTCAACCTCAAGTTCCCTCTGCCTTTCTTCCATTTTCTCTCGTTCAGTAATATCTCTTGTAACGACGACAGTATGCGAAACAATTCCTTCATCATTGTGATAAGGATAATATGCCACATCGAAACATCGTCGCTCTCCACTGGAAAACTGAAACCATTCTTTATAATGTACTTCTTCTCCTTCCAGACATTTATCAAGGTGTTTTTTTATAACCGAGTTAAACACTTCCTGTCCCCAAACACAGGATACGCTTTTCCCTATAAACTCCTCTCGTTTTTTATTATGGGCATGGCAATATGAATCATTAACAGCTTCATAAACATAGTCACTGTTAATCAAGGACATAAATTCTTTAGCGTTATTTGCTATGAATTCATATTTTCGCCTCATTTCTTCCGCAGATTCACTCTTATTTGCTATATCTTTAATTTTTTCCATAGTAATACCCCTTATTTATTACCTTTGTAATATTGTTAAAAACATACATACGAAGTTACCTGGAAGCGAAAAAGTCTTAATTAAAAACCACTTGTGATTTCCTTGATTATCCTTTATATCCATCTTTAATTTTAAAACTCCTTTGAAATCCAATAGTTTATATCAAAGTATATTGAAAATATTATTAAAATAACAAGGAAATATTTACACGTATGTTCTGTACAGTATTGAAAAAATAGATATATGTAGTTTTCCATAAAGGTTTTTCCTAATTGTGACAAAGATCATTTTTCAAATTCATCAAATTGTTGATTCATCTATTAAAAAGATTGTTAGCGTAAACTTAGGATGGAGTCAATTATGGCAGAACAAAATGATAAAAGAGACAAAAATATCGGAAGACGAAAATTCTTAAAGAAAATGGCTTCCTCTGCTGTGTTTGTTATTCCCACTATTCAAACCTTTTCATTACTTCAAGCCCAATCCTGGCAACCATGGACAGGGCATGGACATGGTCACCATCACCCACCACCACCACCAGATTCATGGCCACCGGGATAAAAACCATTTATAATCATTTCTAAAATTGCTTTTATGATGGGATAAAAAACTCCAATTCCATTTGTGGAGCTGTGGTAGGTTTTCATTAATCTCATGATTAAACGGAACTTATTTCGCAAAGTTGTTTGTATTTACGGTGTCTAAATTTTAATGTGAAATTTTCTATTGTTAATGGTTTTTGCTTCTTTTACCGATGATTTTTCTTATTTTCTCCTCATATTCGGTCTTAATTATTCCCTTTAGTGAATGATCTTTTCCATGAAGTTGGTTAGCAAGGGCTTCTAACTCTTTGCCAGAAAATTTTACAGAGTTTAAAATATGTTTTTCAAAGGCGTTATATGCAATGGGGGTAACAGTTTTTGTCATTTTTGCTATTACTTTACCATACTGCTGGATTTCCCACTGTGCATGATAATCCAGCCGAAGCTCTAAAAAGTGAAAGAGATTGTGAAGATCAATTTGCCAGTACCACTGAGTGTAAAGAGATAGAGGTAGATTTATTCGCGCAAGTTCTCTTGCAATATTATCGTCTATCATCTCTTTATAGTTTTGATAGGATCTTTCTTGGTCTTTTATAAGAATTTGTATCACCTTTTTTTGAAGTTCTGCTGGAACTTCAGTTGTATCACGCCCCTGCCGGTTGTCTTTACTCTGATAACCGATTTGTTCTCCGTTTGGGATGTAGAATTCGTCGGTCATGATACTATATCGTCCTGAAATTTCATTAACTCTTGCGGTGCGGTGTCGAATCCATTGGCGAGCGACAAAAATCGGCATCTTGCAATGAAAAGTCAGAACTACCTGTTCAAAGGGAGAAGTATGTTGATGACTCATTAAGTAATCAATAAGTATTTTGTCTTCTCTGATTGTTCTAGTTCCCTTTCCATAGGATACTCTTGCACTCTGAACAATCCGTGAGTCACCTCCCATATAGTCTACTAATCTAACAAATCCACGATCTAAAACTTTAAATTCTTTATCTAAAATTGCTTCAGCTTCCGGGACTATAACATGTGCCATTGTTTTTCTCCATTATTGTTAGCTTGTAAAATATACAATAGTTTATTTTAGTTTTGAAGGGAGATTTTCACAAATCCCGGCAATCAAACTCTGGCTTTTATGAGTTCTCAAAACCTAAATTATCTATATGTTTATCAATCTTAAAATCCTCTGTGTACTTTTTAGTTCAGTATTGGCTATAAATGTTGCAATGAATAGAACCAGCCAAAGTCAAATCTCGTATATTCCTGATGTATATCCCGAGACTTCAAAGGGAAAATATACAATTGAGCAGGGTGGGATAATTCGAGGGAGTAATGTGCTTAAAAATATTGCTTTGATATTTACTGGTGGGGATTTCAATGACGGTTGTGATTATATAGAAAAAGTCTTAAGTAAAAAAAATACCAAGGCAAATTTCTTTTTCACCGGTGATTTTTATCAATGCCCTGATAATAAGAAACTTATAAAAAAGTTGGTGAAAAACGGTTGTTATCTTGGTCCTCATTCTGACAAGCATCTTCTATATTGTTCATGGGAGAAGAGAGACTCGCTTCTTATTACAAAAGATAAATTCATTTCAGACCTGTTGGCAAACTACGAGCGAATGAAGCCGTTTGGAATTATAAAAGAAAACGCTGCCTATTTTATGCCGCCATACGAATGGTACAATGATTCGATTTCAATCTGGACAAAAGAACTTGGTTTGACTCTTATAAACTTTACTCCGGGCACATTATCAAATGCTGATTACACTATACCCTCAATGAAAAATTATCAAACATCTGAAGAAATTTTCAACAGTATCACTGATTATGAAAGGAATAATCCAGAAGGTCTTAATGGCTTTTTCCTCCTTTTACATATAGGAACACATCCGGACCGCAAAGATAAATTCTACTTCCGGCTTGAAGAATTAATTGATTTTTTAGAACGAAGAGGATATTCCTTTTTGAGAATAGATGAAATGCTCAATAATTAATATAGGTAAAACTAATATGTCTGATCAATTATTAATTCGCAACTGTAAGCTCTTTAATGCTATTGAGCAAGATGGGTTTGTAGATATTTTGATAGAAAGTGGTAGTATTGTTCAAATTGGGAAGGTAAATGAAAGACGGGAATATGCCAGTGTAATTAATGCAAATGGAGGGGTTACTGCTCCGGGATTCATTGATATTCATATTCAAGGAGCAGGAGGAGCGGATATCCTGGATGGCACTGAGGAAGCTTTGGTAACTATGTCAAGAACACTCGCTCGTTTGGGTACCACAAGTTTTTTAGCGACAACCGTTGTAAAGCCTGACCGGAATAATCGCCACTTAAAAGTTACTGCAAGAAATGTTAATAGAGAACTTGGTGGAGCCATCATTTTAGGTATGCACCTTGAAGGACCCTTTATCAATTTGAAAAAAAGTGGAGGGATATCAAAAAACAGTATTTTTTCTCCATCTCTCAAAGCCCTTAAAGAAATAAGAGACATTGCTGGCGATACATTGAAAATGATGACAATCGCTCCGGAAATAGAGGGTAACTTGGGAATTATCTACAAACTTGTTGAGGATGATGTCATAGCTTCTTTCGGTCATTCAAATGCAACATATATAGAGACTAAAAAGGGATTTAGTGCCGGAATAAAGCATGTTACTCACATATTTAATGCAATGCCTCCTCTTCATCATAGAGAACCAGGACCACTATTAGCTATTTTTGAATCAGATGATATTACAGCTCAGATAATAAGCGATGGAGTTCACGTACACCCAGGTATCGTAAATTTAGTCTATAGGAATATTGGTAAAGATAGATGTATTTGTATAACGGATGGTGTTCAAGCAATGGGACTGCCTGATGGAAAATACATTTATAATATTCGGGAATATGAATCGAAAGACGGAGCCGCTCGATATCTTGATGGCACTTTAATTGGTACAACTTTAAGTGCTTGGGAAATAGCACGCAAGTTTATGGAATTCACCAATTGTTCCTTAGAAATAGCTATCAATACGATAACAAAGAATCCTGCCAAACTTCTGGGTATTGAGGATAAAAAGGGATCAATTGATGTTGGAAAAGATGCTGACTTAGTTATACTTGATCACGACAACTCAATCTGGTTAACAATTATAAATGGGAAAGTTGTATTTGAGAAGCAATTGAGAATTCTTGATAAAGATTAAACGCCGGCAATTCTCGTTTTATAAACATTTAAAGCCTCACTTAGCCTGTCTTTTGCAGTTGTATCTCCCGGAACATTGTGTGAGGGATGGATATAGAGTTTTTCACCGTGCTCCACTAGGATTTCTGCCACAGTTGTAATGGTCATCCAGACTGTTGTAATAAATGCCATTGTGGAGACCGGTCCGATTTTGTCTTGATGATTTTTCAGATCCACAGAGGCATCCTGTAATGGTGCACAGCTATCGACGATAATATCAGCGATATCAAAAATGGTTTTGCCGCAAGAATGCCGCGTTTTTTTGCCCTTTGCTTCTGTGGCGGAGCCATAGGCGATGACTTTCATTCCGAGTTTTTTTGATTCCAGGGCAACGTCAATATTTACATTATTGATACCGGAATGAGAGAATATCCACATAGTATCCCGCGGATCAAAATTGTAACCTTTCATGATTTCCTGACCGTATCCTTCGACCCGTTCCAGGAAAACAAATTGATGCACACCCATTTCACCAACAATATGTGTAAAAAATGAAAGTGGTAATTCAATCATGGGATGAAAGCCTACAAAACCGCCTATTCTAGGGTACATTTCTTCTATTGGCAGTGTAGCGTGACCGCAGCCAAAAGTGTGAACCCAGCGCCCGGCAGCAATACTGTTAGCCATCACTTCGGCAGCTTTTTTAATATTTACAATTTGTGTGGCTTCGATTTTATCCATGACTTCTCTGGTGTTTTTTAACCATTCTTTTGCTAAAAGCATAAACAATTCCTTTATATTTTGATTTTAGTTGCCATTCGTTTCAGTATGATTGGAAGCAGAATAAACATGGAAGTGACACTAACCAGAACGATAGTCAA